>SFJN01000135.1 GCA_004555055.1 Bacteroidales bacterium
GGAAAAAACACAACTCAAAACAGAAAAGAATCCGTTTTCGCTCAGCCATGATAGCCAAGCACGTTTGCCTTGGCTTGAGACGAAAACCCAATCCCAACCTTCTCCATTTGCGTCCCCATGAAAAACTTCCACTTCCTCCGTCGGTCGCTGTTTGCTTCACTGGCACTTTCAACCTCTGCCTTGGCCTTGGCAGATAACCGCCCCATCGAAACGCTCAACGCCACAGCACGGCAGTTATTCCTCACGCACCATAGTTCCGTGCCTGCACAGCAGTCCGCCACGCCTGGAATGCCTAACGCCGTTCCCATGTTACAAGGTTTCTTTGCCAACCCACGAGAAATCTCCGAAGTTCCGACTTCCAACGGCATCCTCCGCATGCCAACCGACGGCACCACCCTCCCCTTCGCCCTCTACACCTGTCCGAACGGAACGCCGGGATTTGTCATTCTTTCCGTCAACGACCACCTGCCTGCCATCGTAGCCTATTCCCTCCACGACCGTTTTGACGCAGCAATGGTGCCCGATGCCATGGTAAAGATCTTTGAAACCTACAACGAGTTTCTGAAAAGCGGACAGTCACTCCGCACCCGTACCATGGCGGCTGAAAGCGAGGGAGAGTACACGGAAACCGTCATAGTGGAACCGATGCTTGACGACATCCTCTACGACCAGGGCACTCCCTACAACATGCTCTGCCCCGAATACAACGGCCGTACATGCGCTACAGGATGTGTGGCGACAGGCATGGCAGAGGTGATGGCCTACTACCGCCATCCCGAACAGATGAGGGGAAACTACATCTCGTATGCTACCAATGACCTGCAAATCCCCGTTGAATGGGACTGCGAGAACACAGTCTTCGACTGGGCGAACATCCGCAAATCCTATGGAACCTACTATGAGGAGGACGAAACCGTCGACGGCGCACACACTGACGCACGATTTGTTTTCTCCGAAATCGCTCCGTCAACAGAGTATCCGAAATATCTTGAGGTATACGATTTCCGGAATGTCTCTTCCGAATCCCCCCGCTTCAGCGCCCGTCTTCTGCTTGCCGACGACAAGGGAGAGTTCATCTGCCCGGCCGGCGAAGCATTCAATGTCAACAGTTTCGGGCCAGGCTACATCTATAAGAAACTGTACCTTATGCCTTCCGTTCCGGGAAACCTTCCCGACGGTCCCTACCGTCTGTACGTTGGCACACAGGACAGCGGAGAAACGGCCTGGGGCGTGGTAGAAAGCATTGAAGACGCCCAGGATCCTTATGGAACGCACAAGGAATACTATCTTGAAGTGACGAAGGAGGGCGAAGCGTTCTCCCTGCTCGGCAAGCGATTCCCTTGCGGATACAACTACACCGAAGCCCAGGCTGTGGCCACGCTGATGGCAGCCGCAGGAGCAGCAGTGGAGATGGACTATACGCCCAGTGCCAGCGGTGCTTCTTCGGCCGATGCCGCACGAGCCCTTGTCCGGAATTTCGGATACGACCCGAGCATCATGTATGTCAATGATTCGTTCTACGACCCCGAATCATGGAATGCTGCCATCCAGCACGACCTCAGCGCCGGACATCCCATCCTCTGCGGCGGACAGTCTGTGGAACGCTACGGACATTTCTTTGTCATGGACGGATATATGCTGGCCGAAAATGGAGAAGAGGAAGCCGCCACACCTTACTATCACCTCAACTGGGGATGGTCAGGAAGCTGCAACGGCTATTTCCTGCTCGACCACTTCCAACCTTCAAGTGCAGGAACGGGCGGTTCCACGGTCAACTATTCCTATGTATTGCGTCTGACAATGGGCATCCGCCCGGACGACGGACAACCCGACGGCGTGGTCTTCGGAGCCACTTCCGTAGAGAGCAGCGTCAGCGAGGTAGAAGTAAAGGACTACGTCTACATCAATGCGGTCCGCGTCACCAACTGCAGCACGATGGACTTCACCGGTGATGTCAGGGTCTATGCCATACAGGACGACAACGAGTATTTCGTCGGGAACCTGGCCACCGGGCTGAAACTTCCTTCCGCCTACTACTACGATGTGCTGAGCAAGAACATCAAGGTGCCCTCCAGCATCCCATCCGGCGACTATACTCTTGAACTGCGCGTGGAAGGTTCCGACGGCACTTCCACCCCACTCCTCTGTCCGGCTTTCCCCGTCGTTCGTATCGTGAATCCCGATGCCACCTCCATCAGCCACACCGAAACCACAGCAGATTCCGGCAGTGATGTACGCTACGACCTGCACGGGCGCCGCACGGGAAGCGCATCCGGACACCTGACCGTCACCCGACGGGGTGTGGAAGTCCACTGAACACTGGCATCCGTATTCGATAAAAAAGTGGGATTGCGGCCTGGCTACGCCGGACAATCTTAAATACAACAGTTCCAACTGTACAAAAAAAGTTTCTGGAAAAAACCTACATTTCCTACACCCTTCAGCGAAACCTTCTGAATTTACTAGGGGTTTCGGGTGTAGGAAGTGTAGTTTTTTTCCAGAAACTTTTTTTCGTAGTAGTATAAGTGATGATGAATATAACCTGCCACACCTTGATTTGTACTTCCATCAAGAAAACGCCTCATCAATCAGAGATACCCAACCGTACAGACCCATTCTTCGGTCATCACGTTTCGGAAGATGCAAAACATCGGACTTCTTTGAGCAAAAGTACCGATGTTTTGCATCGAAAGTACGGATGTTTGCATCAGTCCGATGTTTTTGATTTCCGGAAACGGACAGTTTCCAAAGGATATCGTCCGGAGGATTTTTACCGGTTCACCTCCTCGGCGACAGACGGTCGTTCTGCCGAGAGCGTGACACTGCAGCCGTCGCAATCGATGCCCGGAATGGGCGGAACATCCTTGCGGACGCTGACGCTGGCGGCCCGGACAACGGGAAAGGCCACAAGAATGCCCTGGAGCAGACGGCCACAAAGATGTTCAAGCAACTGACAGGGCTGCTGCATCTCGCGACGGACGACATCATAGACCTCGGCATAGTTGACGGTGGACTCAAGGCGGTCTTCGGCAATGGCGGGATAGATGTCATCGGCCTGCAGTTCCAGCACCACGTCCACGGTATAGTGTCCGCCAACGATGCGCTCCTGCGGCAAGACTCCGTGGCAGGCATCGAAACGGAGGCTTTCAAGACGTATGACCGCCTTCCCGAGAGTGCTGGCGGAAGGAACGGGGAAATCAGTCCTCATTCTCGGGTTCGATGGTATATTTCTTCAAGGCACGTACCACACCGCTCTTCCACGTATTGATGGTCTCGGTCTCCAGTTCGAGCGACTCAATCAGCCGGATGACGTTTTCTATGGGCATACGGTAGCGGAGGACACCGGAGATGAGCTTGGCATAGTTCCAGTATTCGGGATTGAACTTTTCGGAGAGTCCCTCGATGGTGGTCTTGTACCCCCTACGGTTGGCAAACTGGAAGTCGTAGCGTTTGCTGCCATCAGGACTGTAACGTTTGATGATGTGTCCGGAATTGCAGAGTTTCGGCAAGGCTATACCGTCCTCGTCGTCGAGGATTCCGGTAAAGATTTCATAAGGCCTTCCGTCAAGGAGCCCGACGAACGCCACCCATTTTTCTTTCTTGTTCTGGAACCGCCATACGTCGCATTCAAGGGTTTCGGGGCGGCGCTCCATGATTTCCGTACTGCGCGTCAGTGCCATCTCGGTGAGGAGAGTCACCACTTCGCGACACTCCTCGTCAAGATGTTCGGGGCATCTGAAAGTTCCGCTTTCGGAATCGGTGAAGTTACGGGCAAAGAATGCGGTATACTCATCGGCACTGCGTCTGCCCAGGCGGCGCGACATCTCGGCAGCAAGGTTCTGAAGTTCGTTGTTGCTGATCTTCATCGTCATATCGGAGATTGTGGTGAGGGTATTATTCGTCCATCAGCTTCTTCAGAAATTCCGCCAGTTCTTCGTCAAGACCTGCCATGAGTTCACCTGAAATCATGATGTTTTCGTCGTCCACAAGATAAATGTCGCCCACCACTTCGCCGTCGGTGTCTGCAAGTACGAAACTGAAGGGGCGCAACACGTTCATGGCATCAATGCACTGACGGTTCTCCCCAATGATATGCCGCAGGGTGCCGACAATGCTGTCCTGGAACTTTTCCCACGCTTCCGGGCCTCGCCATTCCTTCACTTGGCACGAAGCCATATCGTTTCCGTCGTCATCGCGGATTTCCACCGTTCCGTCTTCGGTATTTACCCTTACGTAAAGGTCGGTAAGGAGCGCCTCGCCGGTGTGTTGCGAGAGTTTTTCGGCAGTCTGCCGTATGGCACCCTCAATGGCCTTTACTGAATTCAGCGACAATTTCATAAAATAAGTATATGGGTGGTAGGGCAATGATGCCCAGGTAAGTTTTTTGTTGTTCAGCGGGCAAAATTACGTTTTCAGCGGCGAAAATCCAAATAAAATTTGCAGTTTTTTTGATTATCCGTTATCTTTGCGGTCAAAACTTGAGGGTTTTCTGTGCATCGGCACACAGACCCGCTGTGCAGACAGGCGAAGACACCCGCCGACACCACTTTGCCTCAGCCACATCATTTTTCAGAAATACGCCATAAATCTAATTATGAACAGACTCTTCACATTAGCCTTCTTCACGGCCTTCAGTGCCTTCAACGCTTTCAGCCAGCAGCTATTGCCTCTGCCGCAACACGTAAAGACGGAGCGTGGCAGCGCGGAATACACCCCGATGGAAGTGAAGCTCGACGCCCGGATGGCAGAAGCCGTCCGCCGTGGCGACTACAGCCCCTCGGACGAAGCCTACACTTTAGAGATAACCGCCGACGGCGTGCAGGTGAAAGCCGCCACAAGCCTTGGATGCCTGCGGGCACGGCAGACCCTTCAGCAACTCGCCGACGCCAAAGGTCGCGTGGCATGCTGCACCATCGACGATGCTCCGGCCTACACCTGGCGCGGAGCCATGCTCGACGTCAGTCGGCATTTCTTCCCGCTGGAGTTCGTAAAGAAACAGATTGACGTGCTGTCGGCATACAAGGTAAACCGCCTCCACCTCCACCTGACGGATGCCGCCGGATGGCGCATGGAAATCAAACGCTATCCCCGCCTGACATCGTTCGCAGCTTTCCGGACCTTCGACTCGTGGAAGACGTGGTGGAACGGACGCGCCGACCATGGAGGCATCAACGACCCCTTGCGGCGGAAATACATGAACGAGAATGAGCCCGGAGCCTGTGGAGGATACTACACACAGCAGGAACTGCGCGAACTGGTGGACTATGCCGCAGCACGGGGCATTACCGTCATACCCGAAATCGAGATGCCGGCACACAGCGAAGAGGTGCTGACGGCATATCCCGAACTCAGCTGTACGCACGAACCCTACAAACAGGCAGATTTCTGCCCCGGAAGCGTGGCGACCTACGACTTCCTTGAGCATGTGCTGGAGGAGGTGATGGACGTATTCCCCTCGCGCTACATCCACGTCGGAGGCGACGAGGCGGCGAAAGCCAGCTGGGGAACCTGCCCGCGATGCCAGCAGAAGATGCAGGAACTCGGTACGGACAACCTGCACAAACTGCAGGCGCACCTCATCGCACATATGGGACGTTTCCTCGCTGAGCACGGACGCCAGCTTATAGGCTGGGACGAGGTCATCGACGAAGACCTTTCGAAGAACACCACCGTCATGGTATGGCGCAACGCCGACTTTGCCGCTGACGCCGTACGCAATGGATACGATGTCATACTCAGCCCCGGAAGCCACTGCTACCTCGACGGCTATCAGGACGCGCCGAACACACAGCCCGAAGCCATGGGAGGTTTCACCACGCTCGAAAAGGTCTACAGTTTCGAGCCCGGAGCCAACCTTTCCCCCGAAGAGCGCAAGAAACATGTGAAGGGCGTGCAGGGCAACCTGTGGACGGAGTATGTCCCCACACCGGAACATGTGGAGTATATGCTCTATCCCCGCATGCTGGCACTGGCGGAGATTGGCTGGAACGGCACCGCCGTCAAAAACTATCCCGACTTCCGCAAACGGGCTGCCGCCGAGGTGAAACGCCTGCGCACTGCCGGTGTCAATGCCTTCGACCTCAGCACCGAGGTGGGCAACCGCCGCGAGACTCTCTCACCCGTGAAGCACCTCGCACGGGGCTGTAAGGTGACCTACGCCGCCGAAGCCCCGTACAACACCACCGCCTATGCCGCCGCCGGCGATGCCACCATGACGGACGGGCTTCGGGGAGGATGGAACTACGGCGACGGACGCTGGCAGGGATTCATCGGAGGCAAGGACGCACGCTTCGATGCCACCGTCGACCTCGGCAGCGTGAAAAGCTTCAGTACCGTACAGACCGACTTCATGCAGATGTGCGGACCCGAAATTTTCTATCCCCAGGACTATATCGTCAGCGTCTCCACCGACGGCGTGAACTTCAGGGAGCTCGGCCGCATGCACCGCGATTCCGAGCGTACAGACGTGCCCGATGTCCTCACCTTCAGTGTGAAGAAGAAGGCCCGCGCCCGCTACATCCGCGTACAGGCCACACCCTCGACCTTCGGAGGATGGCTCTTCGCCGATGAGATTGTGGTGAAATAAACGAGATGGCAATAACTGACATGGAAAAGTCAGGCAAATCCACACTCTGATACAATGCACGCGACCCATTTGATGCCGTCCGCAACTTCAAGCCGAGCAGACGCACCAAATGAGTCGCGTTGTTTTACAGTGACATTTTTGCTACAGCAGCATCTGTTCTACAGCAAACGAGATTTCAGCAGGGCTTTACTGAGTCTTGAAAAGTTTTCGATAAAGGCTTGCTGATTTGAAGATTTCATAGTAATTTCGCGCATTGTGAATGCCGGAATAATCCTGGCTTGAATTACCCATATATGCAGAAGAAAGTACTCGTATTCTCCATGCATCTCGAAGGTGGTTGCTTTCATTATAGTAATCACATCATAGCGAATATGCAATGCAGCAGAGAGGTGTGGATTCCCCGCAAACTGGCAGAAC
>SFJN01000136.1 GCA_004555055.1 Bacteroidales bacterium
GAATAGTCCGGCATATCGGAACGTCCGCAGAACGACTCTATCATTTCAGCGGCATTATCGAATTCAAATGCGGCACAATGATACACCGGCATACTCAGTGCTCCGTAGGCATCGGGACGCTGGTAGTCGAGGTGTATGGCTTTAGTCTGTTTTTGCATTGTAATATGTTTGTTTTCCCGTTGGATTTCATCCTTCGTTTTCTCGCCATGGCATAGATTGAGCAAGCTCATCTCTGCTCATATGGCTGAACGAAAACGTTGGTTTTTTCGCATTTATTGTCTTCCGCGTCCGCGAAGATGTTCCGCCATCCTCTGCAGGGGTGACTGCACAATGTCGCCCACCCTGCATCCGCATTCAGCGGCAGCCTCACGGAGCCGGGATTCGAAGACAGCGGCAATGCTGCCCACGAAATGCACGGGAAGTTCCGTACGGCCATAGGGCAGGATGTTGCGGCGGAAGAAGGCTTCGAAGTTCCTCACCAGGAAATCCCGTACGCTGGGCTCGTCCTCGAGCTCCCTTACCACATGGGTGAAGGAAGCGAGGTAGCGGTTGGCACGCGGACGGCGGTAGACGTTTTCGATGATGCCCGTCATGTCGTCGCCGAGCATCGGTAATGCCCGTGTGGCTACTTGTGTCGGGAACATCCCTTTGTAGAGGTCGCTGATGAAATTCCTTCCGAGCACTGCCCCGCTGCCTTCATCGCCGAGGATGTATCCGAGACTGGGAGTATGCTGCACGAATCGCCGGCCGTCGTAGAGTGCGCTGCCGCTCCCCGTGCCTAAAATCGCAACCACGCCCTCGCGGTCGCCGCAGAGCGCAAGCGCCGCGCCCTCAAGGTCGCTCATCACTTCCACAGTGGCGGCCGCCAACACCGCACGTAACAATGTGGCCATGCGCAACGACTGCGACGGGGTGCAACCGGCACCGAAGAACACCACCCTGTCCGTATGGCGACCACGAAGGAAGGGGACGAGCTCGTTGCGGAGCACGCTGACAATCTCTGCGTCCGCCATCAGGCTAGGGTTCAACCCTGAAGTCCGGAAGACGTAGGGAGCGCAACCTTCCGCCGCATCGGCACCACCGTCCAGCAGCCACTCTGTCTTCGTGGAGCCACTGTCGGCAATCAGAATATCCATGCTTGTACTATTTATATCCATAAAAACTGCAACAAAATTACGCATATTTGGCGGATGAATGCACCATAAAGGGTGTAAAATTCGCGTCAAAAATTCCAGATTACCTTTTTTTCAGACAATGGAGGTGTGAGGGCACGGCAAAAAAGCGTAAATTTGTAGAAACGGTTTTCCTGCTTATGGATTTTAACATTTCCACATCCGAAGCATCTACCACATATCACGACCACAAAACCCCGAATCGCCTATGCCCCCTATCCACAGCGATGCGACCATCCTCTCCATGCTCCGCCGAAGGGGTGACGAGGAAAAGGGCTTCCGACTGCTGACGGCAAAATACGGACAAAGCCTTTACTGGCACATACGCCGCACCGTCATCGGCCACGACGATGCCGAGGATGTGCTGCAGGAAACGATGATACAGATATTCTGCCATC
The DNA here is from genome assembly GCA_004555055.1 of Bacteroidales bacterium. Classification (GTDB taxonomy): domain Bacteria; phylum Bacteroidota; class Bacteroidia; order Bacteroidales; family Bacteroidaceae; genus Alloprevotella. Next base: position 1,571 of record SFJN01000136.1, read on the forward strand.
TCGAAACCTTCAAGGGCGAAGCTTCACAACTCAAAGCCTGGATTTTCCGTATCGCCACCAACGAAGCCCTCATGCACCTACGCCGCCAGACAAGGCTCTTCGAGCGCATCGACAATGTGAACCCGCTTCTCCTTGCCCGCCTGCAAAGCGAGGATACACGCAGCGCAGACGACGCCGAACGCCTGTTGCAGGAAGCACTGCTCAAACTTCCTACACAACAAAGGATAGTCTTTAATATGCGATATTTCGATGACCTCAGCTATCAGGAAATCTCGGAAATCACAGGGAAGAACATCGGTACATTGAAGACAAATTACCATTATGCAACAGCACGTCTCAAACAGTTCATCTCCGAAAACCATGATACACAATAACCTCTCTCATGATTCCTTCGTGGAGTCCACAGAATACGTGAACCAACTCGTTCAACGTTGCACAGAAAACGCCATCCGAGAAGGCCGCATACGCCAACAAAGAACTTTGTTACGCCATCGTATGCTGGCTGCCGCAGCAGTTGTGACACTCGTAGCAGGACCGCTCGTGCTGTGGGGCCTCAGGGACTCCATGTTCGAAAACACCTCACAGCCCACCCATACCATTGCGGAAAATGCCGAAGGCCCCGGACCGGTGGAGGAATATCTGGCGCGAATCAGCGATGAAGAGGCGCAACAGCTCATCGTCTACGAATTTGAGGAAATTCCGGAATACTGAATCTTGGATGCCGAACAAATACTTTGAGGGGTCTTCTATAAATTTCCACCGCTAGATACAAATATCAAGATACAAATAAAACGTCATGTGTAACGTTTTGCCATCTTTTTGCTTTTATTCGGCTCATATTGCCAGTCTTATCGGTCATGTAGTTCGCAACACTCCCTCTTCGACAGACAATCTGAACTCGACTAAAACTCAAAAATCTGACAAACCGCTGGAGCAACGAGTACAGAGCCAAGCTTGCTTGAGCTATGCCGAGCGACAAGAAGCGAAGGTTGCAAAACCAACCCTAAAAACAAAGAAAAATGAAACACCACACCACCAAACACCATCTGCTACTGCTCATTCTATCACTCTTACTTGCCATTCCCATGGCAGCACAACGTCCGCACAACGGCAATGTACAGGCACGATTCTTTGAGGCCAAGGCTTCGGAAATGTGCTCCAAACTGCTCCTTACCCCTGAACAGAAAGAAAAATTCCTCCCCCTCTACAAAGCCTACGACGAGGAAATGCGCGCAGTGTGGACAAAATACCGCGTTGAAAAGGGCTGCACGAACAGCATGGAACGTACAAAGATGCGCCTGACACGGCAGGCTAAGTTACAGGAACTCCGCCTACAATACGTTGACAAATTCAGCAATGTCCTTACCGCAGAACAGGTGGAAAAACTCTACAAAGTGGAGAACGACATCCAGCAGCGTGCAAAACAACGCAAAGAACATCGTAAAGACGGAAACACCGGAGGACCGCACCGAAACGGACAGCGAAGTTCAACGTATTGATAGGCAAGAGCAGAGCCAAGCTCTGGAGCAGTGAGCGGAGAGGCTAAGTTTACTTAGACCATCCCGAGTCGTGACAGAGCAAGGCAAAGCCAAGTTTGTTTGGATTATCCCGAGTCGTAACAGAGGAAGATTATATCAAGGAGGAAGACGAAGTCAAGTTTACATGAACCATCCCGAGTCGCGACATAGGAAGACGAAGTCTGACGAAGGTAACAATACAAAATCCTTGCCAAAAGATTAGCAGCCCCTCACATCAAAGCAGGCCGCACCACCATACCACTTATCATTTATTGATAAAGAGGTACGGCGGTGCGGCCTTCTGTGTTTTCACTCTCTCTCAACAACTATCAGACATTAGAGAATGCCATAACGATGGAACAGCAGCCAAAGCAACACGCAGACAGAATAGATGGCAAGCGAAAGTAGTAAACCGATAAGATAAGGTTGGCCCAGTCCAAGTGTATGACGTACCACCTCGCAAAAGAAATACTGAAAGCCCAGAACTCCCATCAGCGATGCGGCCCCCAGGCGGATGCAGGAAGTACCCCAACCCTGCGGACAACGGGGGAGCGACAATGCAAGCAACAGGACCATCAGCGTGCCGCAGAAACCACTTCCATAGCACCACAGTACATTCAGAGGGAAAGGCTGACGACCGAAAAGGATGCAGAACATAGATACCCCACCATTATAATGCACCGCAACGGAAACCATCCCTGCCAAAGCCACAGCCAGTCCAAATGCAACAGGACGATGGTGGGCAAACCAGGCCTCTACAGCCGGTAGCAGGCCAACGACATAACGTCCAATAGCATAATAGGGCATGGCCATAAGGGCATTCCCGAGATAACAAACATTACGCCATCCGCCATACCCTTGCGCAAGTCCATAACGATATCCGGCAAACCAGCACAAGCCACATAGTCCAGCAAGGAAAAAGCATTCAAAGAGTACTACGCACCTGCCGTCACGGAGGAAAAATCCACAACGGCGGGCGGAAAATGTGGCCACCATGCTCAGCACCTTTACATAGAACAATGCTATCAGAAACCAAGAGGGCCCGAGCCCTTTGTTCTGCACAAAGCACCTGCCCATATCGGCAAAAACAGTGCAAAGGAATGGGACAAACCCGCTTTGATAGGCAGCATAATCACCCTCCCACAATCCATAATGATAAACCGGATAGCAGAGCAGATGATAGAACCCATAAAACACCACAACAGGCCATAGGAGCCTTCTGGCAAGTGATGACAGGGACTTCGGACGATGGAGCATGCCGCTGATGAAGAAAAATAGCGGCATATGGAACTGATAGATGAAGGTACGCAACACCTCATCTGGCGAGGGGTCATAGAGATGGCCGAACACTACAAGTAGGGCCGCCCCTATACGGGCGTAATCAAGCAGCAGAATCCTTTCCATTTGCCACACAGCCAAGAAGCCGTCAGAATACTTCTATCGTATAGTTTGCCACAAACGTAGCCCCGGGCTCCAAACGATTCATACAGTCGCGATTCGCAAATTCACCCTCATAACCATAACGGTCGCAGCGGCCATACCACGGTTCAATGCAAACAAAGGGCGCACGCTTGCCGGGAGGCGACCACAGACCAACAAGGGGTGAAGAGAATGAAAGGGCAAGCAGGGGACGACGTTCAGTGTCGCACAGCGCCACACGGTTCACCTGCGACCCTTCGAGGATGATGGTATCAATTTCGTCAAAAGTATCGGCTGCAAGGGGGAGCATCTGGTGACTATCGAGAGCCACGTCAAAGGTTTCCTGGGGGTCTACGCAACCCTTTCCGGCAAGCTTACGACTACGGAGTACGGGAGAATCGGCATGGGGGCCAGTAAGGGTAAATGCAAAATATCCTCGACGCTGGGCCTCGTCTTTCTCATCGTGCAAAGGCCAGTAAAAAGCGGGATGTGCGCCTATCTGGAAGGGAAGGACCTTAGAGACCGAAGGATTGCCGACACGCCACATCACACGCAACGTCCTGCCCTCGAGACGGTACCCTATTTCGAGCGTAAAGTCATAGGGAAATACGGCTAACGTACGTTCGTCTGCCGCAAGACGGAACCACGCCTCGTCGTTGCTATGACTGACGACTTCGAAATCGCTATCACGGGCAAAGCCGTGCTGCCCCATGGCATAGGTACTACCGCAGGCGCGAAACCGCTTGTCGTAAACACTGCCTACGATGGGGAACAACACCGGACTGTGACGGCCCCAATATGCAGGATCACCCTGCCATAGATACTCGCGACTGGAAGAACGCAGACTACAAAGTTCGGCACCATGCTCGCTAATGCCGACCGAAAGATAAGGATTTTCTAAATGTATCATATGCTATATTTATAGTTGATTGAGCTTGGCTTCGCCTTCTATCAATTTTCCATTTGAGTTTTCCAATGTCACAGGTTTCCCCATATAGGTAAATCTCAGGACGGAGTGAGACGTTGGAGAATATATCGTCTGCGGGCAAGGGCAAAAAACGCTGTGGCACCGAAAATCTGGGATATCGCGCTCAGAGCAAAGGCAGCCGTATAGCCGTAGGCATCTGCCAATGCACCACCGCACACCGTACCCAACCCCATACCCAAGTCCCACATCGTGAGCAAAGTGGCGTTGGCGGTACCACGCCTCTCAGGTGGGGCAAGATTGACAAACATATTGTTGAATGCAGGAAACATATGACCATTTCCTATGCCTATAACAAAAGCAGCGAGATAACATGCCCAAAGGGTATGAAACCAGGCGAAAAGACCATACCCAAGGATGGAAAAGAGCACACCGAACGAGGCATTCTCCACAATACGTCCTTTACGGAGCGAACGACCACCGACAATGCGCGAACAAATGAGCGAGAGACTAAGAATCAAAAAGAAATTCCCTGAACCTGAAGCACTGCCAAGCGTCTCCCTACAGAATATCGCCAGATAGGTGGCAAGAATACCGTACGCGAGCGCAAAAGCTGCCATGCTGACACCCAAGGCCCAACCACGTTTCAAGAAAAACCGGTCAAGCGATACAGGCTCGCCGCCACGGAGAAGCGTGCGGGGCTTCAGACGAATGCCGGCACCGAGCCATACTCCCAACAGCGATGCTGCAAGGGCTATACCGAAGATAAGGTCAAAACTCCGTGTGCATTCGTATATGGCAAGGCCTATAGTAGGCGCTATGGCTGTGGCAAGATTGTTGGAAAGACCGAAATAGCCGATGCCCTCAGCTCTACGTTCCGATGGGAGCACATCAATGGCTGCCGTACTGTTGCTAACGGTAACTGTGGCAAAGGGGACACCATGAAGGGTACGTACCACGGCAAAGAGCACAATGGTGGTGGTGAGAAAATAGCCTGCAAAAAACAGGCTGAAAAACAGCCAACTCACCAGCAGCACTTTATGGCGGGGAAGTGAATCAACAAGCCAACCTCCGACACTCCGAAACATCAGGGCTGTCACGGTATAACCCGAAAGCACAAGACCGATAGTGTCCTTGTCAGCACTGAAACTGTCCTTCAGATACAAGGGCAAAAGGGGAGTCATCAACATGAAGGCAAAAAATATGATGAAGTTACAAGTCCATGCCTTGACATAGTCTGAGGTCCAAAGAGGAATTGAAGAGGACATAGTGACAAAAAGTTTCGGTAAGTGAGAACAAAGGCTGAGTTTACTCAGACTATCCCGAATCGTGACAGAGCAAGGCGAAGCCAAGCTCTGAAG
>SFJN01000137.1 GCA_004555055.1 Bacteroidales bacterium
CGGATGTTTTGCCAAGAGAAGTCCGATGTTTTGGGATTTCCGAAGGGCACATTTTGCCTGTTTTCTTCCATTTTCTTCGCAATTTTCGGGTGTTTCGGGTGAAAATGGTGCTGAAAAGCTTTGCCGATGTCCCGAAAATCCTTCGGAAATCTCCGTATTTGGCCCTCAAGACTCCGAAATGCGTGCTGGAACCCGTGCGAAACTTTGTCAAAATAATTTAAGATTTCAAAGCGGAAACTCCGCAGAAACACTGTAGTAGACCGGCGTTATGGCAGCAATCTAAGGGCTTTGCCTTGCAGTGGCAACCTGTGTTTGGGTGGCATATCCAACCGTATGCTGAAGTCCACGCTCTGCCGTAGTCCCGGCCTCCATCTGGGGCACGTTTGCCCGTTGTTCCGAAACGGCATTGTGGCAAACAGCCATGTTCACAAAGGGAAAGAAACGTAAAAATGGGAAGTAAAGTTCGAAAATAAGCAAAAAACAAAGGGCGATGCTTGTTCGTTTTGTCATTTTTTCATTTCTTTGCACTTCGAAAACAGCAAAGCACTTGTTTCCACTTGTTCACGGAAAACCTTAAACAATTCAATAATTCCATTATTAACCCTATGAAAAACATTCCAGAAGTATTTTGGCTTGTTCCGGTTGCATCGTTGGTAGCCCTGACGATGGCATGGTATTTCTTCAAGACCATGATGAAATCGGACGAAGGAACCCCGCGAATGCGGGAAATTGCAGAATATGTCAGACGCGGTGCGATGGCCTATCTCAAGCAGCAGTATAAGGTGGTGCTCATTGTCTTCATCGTCCTCGCCGTCGTATTCTCCTTTATGGCATATGTGCTGAAGGTGCAGAACCCATGGGTGCCTTTCGCCTTCCTCACCGGTGGACTTTTCTCCGGTCTTGCCGGATTCTTCGGCATGAAGACCGCAACCTATGCTTCGGGACGTACAGCCAATGCTGCCCGTAAGGGTCTGGATGCCGGCCTGAAGATTGCGTTCCGCTCGGGAGCGGTGATGGGACTTGTAGTGGTAGGCCTCGGACTCCTTGACATTGCCGTATGGTTTGTCATTCTCAATATATTCTATCATGGCGATTCCACTGCCCTCATTACCATCACCACCACCATGCTCACCTTCGGTATGGGTGCCTCCACACAAGCCCTTTTTGCACGTGTGGGCGGCGGCATCTATACCAAGGCAGCCGATGTGGGTGCCGATATCGTCGGCAAGGTAGAAGCCGACATTCCTGAGGACGACCCCCGCAACCCTGCGACGATTGCCGACAACGTGGGTGACAACGTGGGCGATGTGGCAGGTATGGGAGCCGACCTCTACGAGAGCTACTGCGGCAGCATCCTCTCCACCGCAGCCCTTGGTGCCACGGCGTTTGCCATGAATCCTGCCATGCAGATGAAGGCAGTGGTGGCCCCGATGATCATTGCTTCGGTAGGCATCTTCCTCTCGCTCATCGGCATTTTCCTCGTGCGTACCAAGGAAGGCGCCAGCATGCGCGACCTGTTGCGTTCGCTCTCGCTCGGAACGAATGTCAGTGCTGTGCTCATTGCCGTCGCCACCTTCCTGATTCTTTATCTCCTGCAGATTGAAAACTGGCTCGGCGTATCCTTCTCCGTCATTACGGGTCTGGCAGCCGGTGTCATCATCGGACAGGCAACGGAATACTATACCAGCCACAGCTACAAACCCACCCAGAAGATTGCCGAGGCCGGTGTGACCGGTAGCGCCACCGTCATCATCAAGGGTATCGGAACGGGTATGATCTCCACCTGTATCCCCGTGCTGACCATTGGTGTCGCCATTATGCTCAGTTATATGTGCGCCAACGGATTCGACCTCAGCATGAGTGCCGACAGCATTTCGCGCGGTCTCTACGGCATCGGCGTTGCCGCTGTGGGTATGCTTTCCACCCTCGGCATCACCCTTGCCACCGACGCCTACGGCCCCATTGCCGACAATGCCGGCGGAAATGCCGAAATGAGCGAGCTCGGCGAGGAAATCCGTCACCGCACCGATGCCCTCGATGCCCTCGGAAACACCACCGCTGCCACCGGCAAGGGATTTGCCATCGGCAGCGCCGCCCTTACCGCCCTTGCACTTCTGGCATCGTATGTCGAGGAAATAAAGATTGCCATGGTTCGTGTGGCAAACGAAGGACACACCTTCATCGATGCCGCCGGACAGGTGTTTGACCCTGCATCGGCATCGATGCCCGACTTCATGAATTTCTTCCAGGTGACGCTGATGAACCCCAAGGTGCTGGTAGGAGCCTTCATCGGTGCCATGGCAGCTTTCCTCTTCTGCGGTCTGACCATGGAAGCTGTAGGCCGCGCCGCACAAAAGATGGTGGAGGAAGTCCGCCGTCAGCTGCGTACCATCAAGGGAATCATGGAGGGCAAGGCCACTCCCGACTACGGACGCTGTGTGGAAATCTCCACCCAGGCTGCCCAGCATGAAATGATAGTTCCTGCCGTGCTTGCCATCGTTATCCCCATCGTCGTGGGTGTGGTACTCGGTGTGGCCGGTGTGCTGGGACTCCTCGTCGGAGGTCTTGCAGCAGGTTTCACGCTGGCGGTCTTCATGGCCAATGCAGGCGGAGCGTGGGACAATGCGAAGAAAATGGTCGAAGAGGGCAACTTCGGCGGAAAGGGAAGCTTCAGCCATAAGGCCACCATCGTGGGCGATACCGTGGGCGACCCCTTCAAGGACACTTCCGGTCCCAGCCTGAACATCCTCATCAAGCTGATGTCGATGGTCAGCATTGTCATGGCAGGCCTCACTGTGGCTTGCATGTAATACCGTCTTGAAAGCCGTACACCGGTTGTACGGCAAAACGATAATTCGGACAACAGGGAAAGTTCTGAACGCTGGCAGCGCAGGGCTTTTCCTGTTGTCCGAAATCAATAGTGAACCATATGGCGGCATGCGGTGCCTTCCATATGTCCAAACACCTTCATGCTTTCTCTCCCTATGATAGACTTCCACCGGGCGGCAATCGCCCTTCCGCTTTGTTTCCTTCCACAAATGGTGGATGCAAAGTCTGCAGCGCCCGAGGCACAGCGGCCGCCGAACATTCTGCTCTTTCTTGTCGACGATATGGGATGGCAGGACACTTCCGTCCCCTTTTGGGACACTCCCACCCACCTCAACCGTCGCTACCACACTCCGAACATGGAGCGTCTGGCTGCTCAGGGTATGATGTTCACCCAGGCCTATGCCTCGGCCATCAGTTCTCCCAGCCGTTGCAGTCTCCTGACCGGAAGCAATGCCGCCCGTCATAGGGTGACGAACTGGACGCTGCACCGCGACCGTTCGACCGACAATCCGCATCCCACGGTCACCCCACCGGACTGGAACGTCAACGGCATCGCACAGACTGCCGGTACGCCACGTACCTATGTTGCCACCTCCTTTGTGCAGCTACTGCACGATGCCGGATACCATACCATACATTGCGGCAAGGCGCATTGGGGTGCCATAGGAACGCCGGGAGCCGACCCCGGACATTTCGGTTTCGATGTCAACATTGCCGGCCATGCCGCAGGAGGTCTTGCCACCTACTACAGCGAGCGGAATTACGGCCACGATGCCGAGGGAAAGGCTACATCGCCCATGGCGGTGCCGGGATTGGAGAAGTATTGGCAGACGGGAACCTTTGTCACAGAGGCCCTGACGCGCGAGGCCATCGCTGCCCTCGACAGTGCCAAGACCCTCGACCGCCCCTTCTTCCTGCATATGGCGCACTACGCCATCCATGTCCCCATCGACCCCGATCCCCGCTATCTGGACCGTTATCTCCGCGAGGGGCTTTCGGAAAAGGAGGCGGCCTATGCCACGCTCATCGAGGGCATGGACAAGAGTCTGGGCGACCTGATGCAATGGCTGGAGGAAAACGGTGAGGCGGAACGCACGGTTGTCCTCTTCATGAGCGACAACGGAGGATATGCCACCGGCACGCAATGGCGCGATGCACCGCTCTACGTGCAGAACTTCCCGTTGCGTTGCGGCGAGGGTTCGGCCTACGAAGGGGGCATCCGCGAGCCGCTGATTGTGAGTTGGCCCGGCATGACAGCGGCGGGAAGCCGGCAATCGGAGCCGGTAATCATCGAGGATTTCTATCCTACCATCCTCGATATGGCAGGTATAGCCATACCGAAGCGCATCCCCCAGGTTGTCGACGGCAAGAGTTTCATGCCCCTGCTCCGTGGCGGCAAGGGGAAGCGGGCACGCACCCTGGTATGGAACTGTCCCAACGTATGGGACAACAGTGGTCCGGGCATCGGACCGTCGTGTACCGTCCGTCAGGGCAATTGGAAGATGATATATTTCTACGATGACGGACATCACGAGCTCTACAATCTCGCCGACGACATCGGCGAGGCGCACGACCTCTCCGCGGAGTACCCCGAAAAGGTGCGTCAACTTTCGCAGGTGCTTGGAAAGCGTTTGAGGAAGATGCAGGCGCAGCGCCCCACTTTCTCCGCGTCCGGCCGTCCATGTCCATGGCCCGACGAGGCGTGGCGTAAGGAGTGATGGAGAGACGACAACAATTTTTTTTATCCCGGTCCAATGGCTCATATGTCATATGGAACGTGTTTGCCATACACATCCATGAAAATGTTGTCCATGTTGTCGTTTTTTCATCCTTATGGGGGAATTATGCCTTTCCTTTGTTGATGATGTAGATTCCGGCGGCGGCAAGGGCGGTGGCAATGATGTACGTGGTGTAGAAAGTTTCGCCAAGGCAGAGGCAGCTGGCGGTGGCACCGACTACCGGGATGAGGGAATTGTAGATGGCAATCTTCCCCACGGGGTTGCAGGTGAGGAGTTTGTTGTAGAGGCCAAACCCGACGGTGCTGATGCCGATGAGCAGGGCCAGATAAACCAGTCCCGGCACGGTGACGTGGGGCAACGAGCCGTCGAGAAACATGCCGGCGGCAACGAGCAGGAGACCGCCGACGGCAAGGCTGTAGCCTGTACCCACAAAGACATCGATGCGTTTGTGCAGACCACGGGTGAGGAGCGAGGCACCTGCTCCGCAGAGGGCGTTGAGGATAATCATGCCATCGCCCCAAAAGGAGAAAGCTCCCCCTGCACCGTCCCCGACATTCAGTACCACGATGCCGGCAAAGCCAAGTACGCATCCCCATATCTTGCGGGCAGACATGCGGTCGCTCTTGAAAAAGAGACAGGCAAGGAGGACAACGGAAAAGACGCTGAGAGAATTGAGAATGGCAGAACGTGCTCCCGGAGCGTGGGAGAGTCCGATGTAGAAGCAGGCGTAGTGGAGCGTCGTGCCCAGCAGGGCATAAAGCAGTACAAAGCCCCAGTCGCCGTGGCATCGGGGTGCGAGGCGCTTGCCGGAAAACTGTGCCATGGCGAGGATGAGGAATCCTGAGATGCTGAAACGGATGCCGGCAAAGAGCATCTTGCTGCCGGTGAGGTCGGGAGTTATCCCGAAAGCTGCAAACCCCAGCTTGATGAGCGGATAGGCAAATCCCCATGCCACGGCGGCTGTCAGTGCCAGCAGCGCGGCGGATAGGGGCGAACGGAAAATACTGTGGCTGTTCATCGTAATGGTAGCCCGAAGGCTTCAAAGAAGGGTAACTGTGTGTATCGTGGCAAAAGTAGATGAAAAATGGGTATAAAGCAAATAAAACAGGGGTGCAAATAGCGGAGGTCATCTCTTTTTTGTGTAATTTTGCAGCCCCGTTTTTCACTCTTTTGCCATTGGAGGCAAATCCGGAATCCCTTCTTTTTATACCCAATGGGGAGTTGCGCCTTGTGCGCTCGCTGCTCCTTCATTCAACCGTAGGGAGCCTAATATTGCAGATAAACATGAGACACCGTCAAATCTACCGTATCAGTTTTCGTATGGCGCAGCGGTTTTCGAGTATACATTCCGAGGCCCGCAACACGGACGAAGTTTTTGTCATCGAAAACATCCAGCAGATGAAGTTCAACGACCGCATCATACAGCCGCAGTTCATGACACTTTGTCTGTGTAAGCAAGGATGTGCCGATTTTGTGCTGAACGGTGTGGCTCACCATATGGAAGAGGGTGACCTGCTGTTGCTTTTTGTCGACTGTATTCTGGAAAAGGTGCAATGTTCGTCGGATTTGGTGGCTACGGTCCTCGTTCAGGAGATGGAGTTTGTGCAGGAAACGCTGATGTCGATGCTGCGCCTATGGCCATTCCTGATACATCTGATGCGTCAGCCCATCCTGCATCTAACGGCAGAGGCACAGGAGCGCGTCCGGTTGAACTATGAGCTGCTCTCGTTGCGCCTGCGCCAGCCCCAACATACCTTTCGCCGCGAGGCGCTTGTGGCCAGTCTGCAGGCAGCCTATTTCGATGTTTGCGACCTCTTGCGGCGTCAGGGCATCGGAGTACAGCCTACCAGCGTGAGGGCCTTCTCAATCTTTGAGCAGTTCATCAGAATCCTTTCAAAGGAATATGTAAAGCATCGTGATGTGTCGTGGTATGCCAACGAGCTGACCATCACGTCGAAATACCTTTCCGATGCCGTAAAAATGGTTTCCGGACGCACGGCAAGCAGTTGGATCAACGTGTTTGTGATGACGGAAATCAAGTCGATGCTGCGGAACACCGACCTGAATATTAAGGAAATTGCCGAGGAACTGCATTTCCCCAATCAAAGCCTGTTGGGAAAGTATTTCCGGAAATATGCCGCCATGACACCTTCGGAGTACCGAAAGGTTTAGGGCGAATCACCCCCCCCCCCCCGTGGCAGC
>SFJN01000006.1 GCA_004555055.1 Bacteroidales bacterium
CATTGTAGGACTCTCCACGTTCTGCCATCCTCTTTATGTCTTCTGCTGTAATCATAAGATTTATGCTTTCTGAATTTGCTGCAAAGTTGCACGTTTTCCATTGGAATTCCAATATTGCTTTTGGAAAATTCCAACATTTTAATGTTTTTTATTGGAAATTGCAAGATAATAGCGCTTTTAGATTCCAAAAACAGGGCAATTAGCAACCTGTTAGTCTATGTATTCCAGTAAAGCAGACCGCATATACTTGCCCCAAGTTTGTCAACCATTGTAAACCTATGTCATCCCGGGTAAACTGACTTCACAAAGTGACAAAAACAAAGCTCCGAAGATTCTCCGCGGTAGAAATACGATGCAAAATTAGGCGGAAAATTCGGAACCAACAAATACGAACCTCGAAGTGTTAAAATTTAGAGAACGCAGATATTCAGCACTTTAATTAGAGGGGTGTTCTATAAATTAGTTTATTATTCAATTAGGAAGTGTTCTTATGCTTGGCTTCGCCTTGCTCTGTCACGACTCGGGATAATCCAAACAAGTTTGGCTTCTCCTCTCGCTGCTCCATCGCTTGGCCACTTTTCAAGCTCTCACTTGTATCTTTCTCTCCTTTAAACACTTACATAGCCCGCTGTGGCTTCGCCGAAGATTGGCTGCGGCTCGGCATAGCTGAAAACAAGTTTTCGCTCTGCTCTCACCTTGCACAATCTTTGCGCTCAAGCTAATTTATAGAACATCCCTAGAGTTGTTTCGTATTATTCATGGTTGTTTAGGCGTTCCTACATACATTCATAGAAAATTTCCCCTTCGGAAATCAAAAACCTCGGACTTCTTTGAGGGAAAGTTCCGAGGTTTTGAGATGAAAGTACGGATGTTTGGTGCAAAGAAGTCCGATGTTTTTGGTTTCCGGTTCCCTCCCCTACAAAAAAAAGTTTTATGAAAATATCCTACATTTCCTACACCAAGGCACAAGAATCCCTGTATTTACTGACGATTTCGGGTGAAGGATTGGGTGTAGGATAAGATGTAGGATACATAAAAAAGGTGTAGGATAAGGCATGTTTTATGGAATTATCCTTACTTTTTCCATAAGGAAGATGCAAAATCCTATAGGAAAATGTCGGGCTCTGAAGAGTTTTCTGTATACCAGTTCCGTCGGGAAGACGGTGTGTCTGGCCGCATCTGAAAGGGGGGACGTCCGGCTGGGCCGCACTTTCTCCAAGTGCAGTCCGAAAGGGGCTCGCCACATATCCCGACACGAAAAGGCATCAGAATGCACATGTTTCCCCCCAAAAAAACTACACATGTCCATAAAAAGACTTAATTTTGCATCAAAATTTCATAAAAACATTCTTAAAATCATGAAAATTCTCAAGAACTTATGCCTGGCACTGGCCATGGGAACGGCGGCTCTCTGCTCCGCTCCCGACGCCTCTGCCCAACCGCCGGGAAAACAGGTGGTGGCGAAGTCGACGGCAGATATGGTGCTGCGACATGATGTAGAGGCGCGCCGCAGCATGCGTGCCGCCCTACCCCGTCCTGCCGCCAAGGCCCCACTGCGCGAAGCGGCCGCCGGTACGACCACCCTTTACGGCAGCGTCATCGACAGCTATAGCGAGACGTACTATGTAGGTCCCGGCATCTATGCCTATTCGCCCTACGATGTCAGCAACTTCTCGTGCGTGGCGAAGGACATCCGTGTCTACGGAGGCGGAACCTATGGCAACGGCATCTACTATGCCCAGGACTTCACCGAGAACCGCGACGGCACACTGGTACTCCCCGTTGCCCTCCACCTGTACTCGCCCAAGGACAACTGGTTCCTGACGGAGACCTACTACGGAATGTGGTGGGACAACATTGCTTGCGACCTGGCCTACGACTACTCGCAACGCACACTCTACGGCGTATTCTGGAACGAAGACTACACCAGCATCGACCAGTTCGGATACATCACCTTCAACGACCCGCAGAAGGGAGCCTTCAAGGCCAACCCCATCTCCACGATGCCCGAACGCATCGCCGCCATCACCTCTTCGCCCGATGGTACCCTCTATGCTTTCGGCCGCAGCGGCAAGATGTATACCATCGACAGGGCCACCGGCGAGGCTACCGTCCGCGGACAAGCCGCACCGGGAGAAATCGTACCCTTCTACCAGTCGGCATGCTTCGACGAGACGACAGGGCATATCTTCTGGCACACCATCTACAACGACTGGGGGGACTGGGGCACCTTCGAGGTGGATCCTGCCACTGCCAGCGGCACCCTCGTCGGCGACTGCGGCTACGACGGTTCGTACAACTACGACCAGGTGACGGGTCTGACCACCCTTACCGACCCCACAGACGTGGTATGCGCCCCATCGCCCGTATCGGGACTTACGGTATCCGTCCTGGGCAATGCCGTGACGGCGAACGTGCGCTTCACCATGCCATCCACCGCAGCCGACGGTGCTTCGCTCACCGGAACGCTCCTCTATAACATCTATGTGGACGGCAAAACCGCCGCATCGGCCGAGGCTGAAGCTGGAAAGACCGTGACCGCCCAGGTGGAATTTCCGGACAACGGCACACACCGCGTGACGGTAAGCGCAGAGAAGGATGGCCGTGAAGGTCGCGTGACGGTGGCCGAAGCCACCAACAACACGCCTGCTCCCATGCCGCCCACCGACGTGAAGGCCAACGTCACCGAAAGTGGCGACGAGGAGAGCACGGTCAGCATCAGCTGGAACGCTCCTGCCACCGACGTAAACGGAGCTGCCATCGATGCCGCATCGCTGACCTACAGCGTCGTACGCCAGCCAGCCGGTGTGGAAGTCTACAACGGTGCTGCACTCGGCTGCACCGATGTGACACAGCATGTAGTGAAGCAGGACATCCGCTACGAGGTCTCGGCCATATACAACGGTCTGGCCAGCGAACCGGCATCATCTCCCACCCTCACGGTCGGCACTGCCGCCAGTGCACCCTATGCATGCGACTTCACGGGCGACTGCAGCGACTGGCGCATCATCGACGCCAACAACGACGGTTCCACATGGACCATCACCAGCGGCCAGGCTTCCTACCGCTACAACGCGGAGAACGCCGCCGACGACTATCTCGTACTGCCTCCCCTTACCCTTGAGGCAGGCGAGCTCTACCATTTCGAGGTTACGGCCCACAACACCTCCCTCGTGGAACGTCTGGCGGCATTCGTGGGAACGGCTCCCGAAGCGGAGGCCCTGCAGACGATGCTCATCAAACCTACCGACATCACCTACGACCCACGCGTCCACAAGCTCCGCGGCGACTTCCTTCCCACCACAACCGGCCGCTACTACTTTGCCGTACAGTGCTGCAGCGATGCCGACATGAGTACGGTCTATGTTACCCACGTCAGCGTGACGAAGACTCCGGGTACCGCCCCCGCCGCTCCCGAAGCCTTCACCGTCACCCCCGGCGAAAAGGGTGCACTCTCAGCCACCGTCGATTTCGATGTGCCCACCAAGAGCATCAACGGTGAGGCACTGTCGGCGGTAGACTACTGTCTGGTACGCCGCGACGGCAGCGAAGTGGCACGCCTTGACGGTGTCAGCCCCGGCCAGCACCTGCAGTTCACCGACACGGAGGGACTCAGGGCCGACACCCACACCTACACGGTTTCGGCTGTGGCAAAGGGTGTGGAGGGCAACACCGTGAGCCAAAACCGCTATATCGGACTTGATGCCCCCGGCCCCGTACAGCGTCTCCGCGCCTGCGAAGACCTTGACGAACCCGGTACCATTGTCCTCGCCTGGGAACCGCCCACAGAGGGACAGCATGGCGGATACATCAATCCCGACGACCTCGTATACTTCGTCTCCTACGGCTACAGCGGCGACGAGGTGGCCACCTACGACCGCACCTACCGCCACAAGCTCGACATTTCGGGCGGGCAGACCTACCAGGCCTTCAGCGTCTATGCCGAGAACAATGCCGGCAGCGGTCGCTACGTCTGGCAGACGGTAGTGGCCATCGCCGGTCCTCCCATCGAGGCTCCCGTAGTGGAATCCTTCCCCGGAGTCACCATGAACAGCGGCCCCTGGCTCCCGGAAATCGTCATCGGCAACATCGGCGAAGCCTACTGGACACCTTGCGACGGCTCGATGCTTGCCGAAGGAAGCCAGGACAGCGACGGCGGAACACTGGTGTTCAACTCCTCGAAGACGGGAGTGGCCAGCCGCATCATCTCGCCGAAAATCTCCATCGCCAGCCTTTCGGACCCCATGCTCAGCTTCTGGGCATACTACACCGGTGCGAAGGACTCGCTGAAGGTGGAACTTTCGGCCGACTACAGCGAATATGAAACCCTCCTCAAACTGCCCATGGACGCCGAAACGCCGGGCTGGCACCGACATACCTGCGACCTCACGGGCTGGAAGGACAAGGGATTCGTGCGCATTGCCTTCCAGGGTGTGAGTGTGGAGACACGGAAAAGCATCACTGCCTTCGACAACTTTGCCATCAAGGAGGCGTCGGGCTGCGACCTCCAGGCTTCGCTGCTCGAAGGACCTGAAAAGATCAAGGTGGGCGAACGCGGATATTTCACCCTCGAAGTACGCAACATGGGCGAAACGCCTGTAGACGGCAACAAGTACACCGTGGAACTCTACAAGGACGACAAGCTCTGCCACACCGCCAAAGGCCGCAACATAGCCACCGACGGCACCCTCAGCATCATGCTCTCCGACGTGCCGACCATCGACGACAACGAAACCTGTACATACCACGCCGTGGTAAAGGCCGAAGGCGATGTCAATACAGAGAACGACCGCAGCAACGAGGTGAGCGTAGGAATCATCCTACCCCACTATCCCTGCCCCACTGCCCTCGAGGGCGCATGGACGGGCCACAGCATCCGCCTCAACTGGCAGGAACCCGACCTCTCCACCATGCCGGCCCAAAGCACCACCGACAGTTTTGAGGACTATCCCGCATTTGCCATCGAAGGTTACGGCGACTGGACAACCGTAGACCGCGACGGTGCACGCACCATCCGCATCATGCTCAGCGACATGCTCGCTCCGCTCGACTATCTCCATGCCGGCGAGCCCATGGCCTTCCAGGTGTTCAGCTCGCTCGAGGCCGGAATCCCCTTCAGCAGCTGGGATGCCCGCACCGGCGACCAGATGCTCGTGGCCTTCAAATGCGCATCGCCCGACCAGGGTGCAACGGAAATCTACAACGACGACTGGCTTATCTCGCCCGCTCTCGACGGCACGGCACAGACCCTTTCGTTCTATGCCAAGACCGGTATGGGCAGCCCCTACGTCCCCGAAAGCTTTGAAGTGTGGGCTTCGTCCACGACGACCGACATTGATGCCTTCGTGAAACTGGGCGACACCTACGACATCGACAATGTCAGCGGCTGGCAGGAAATCAAGGTGACCCTCCCCGAGGGCAGCCGCCATTTTGCCATCCGTTGCGTAAGCCAGGCCAAGTTCGCCCTCCTCATCGACGACATCACCTACATCCCCGAAGGTGCCGCCCCGGAGGAACTCAGCCTCACAGGCTACAATGTTTACCGCGACGGCGAACGCATGAACGAAGCTCCCGTTGACGGCAACACGTGGGAAGACACCACCACTGCCCTCGACGAAACCCATTCTTACCGCGTGACCGCCGTCTACGACAAGGGCGAATCGCTCTATTCGAATGCCGTCAGCGTACAGAACACCGCAGTCGACAAAGTGGATGCCGGCAATCTGCACATCGCCGCCGCTGAAGGCTGCATAGAGATTACGGGTGCCGAGGGCAGGAAACTCAGCGTCTACACCCCCGATGGCCGTTGCCGCCTTGCCGCACAAGGACGCCGGCAGATGTCCATACCCGTGACGGAAGGCTACTACCTTGTAAATGTGGATGGAAATCCTGCCGTAACGCTCTACGTACGGTAACACCATCCTATAGAACATGCCCTGAAGGTGGAGCCTCACCTCCCCACTTTCAGGGCATTCATATGGAAGATTCCCGCATAAAAATCCCTAGAACCATGACATCAAAACAGAAATTCCGTCTCGTCCTCGCCGCCCTTTCCATAGGCCACTGCGGAGTTTGGGCGCAGACAGCAGCACTCCCCTATAGCGAAGGCTTTGCCAGTCCGGCGGCATTGCAGCATTTCACCGTCATCGACCATAACTCGGACGGCGTGACATGGGGCTACCGGTCGGGGGCCGTCGCCTATTCCTACAACGAGGAGGGCTACGATGCCGACGACTGGCTTTTCACGCCCCTCTTCACCTTTCCGAAAGACTATATCTACGAGGTGCAGTTCGATGCCAAGGTGTCGGAAGGCTATGCCGAGATTCTCAGTGTCTTCATGGCTTCTGCCGCCAACATCGGAAGCGTGACACGGACCTTGATGCAGCCGAGCGAACTCCTCTCGTCCGACGCCGGGCGCATGCGCTTCCTGTTCCAGCCCGATGGCGATGAGACCTCCTGCCTGGCCCTGCATGTGGGCAGCAGCTTTGAGTATGGCGATGTGCTGACGGTCGACAACATCAAGGTGCGCCAGCGTGCCTCGGTACACGCTCCTGCACAGCCTGTGCTCAGCGTGGCTGCCGCCGAAAAGGGAGCCCTGCAGGCCACCCTCACCGTCACCCTGCCTACGACGGCCATCGACGGCACAGCGATTTCCGCACTCCAGGCGGTAAACGTCTATCGCGGCGATGTACTGGTGCAGCAGCTTCCGGCGGCCGCTCCCGGCGAGGTCATCACCGTGGACGACGTCCCACCCTTCAGCGGCGAATTCACCTACAGCGTATCCGCCGTCAACGAATGGGGCGAAGGCCTCGACGAACGCACCAAGGTCTATGTGGGCGAGGATGCCCCCTCGGCCGTAGAGGCGATGGTGCTCGAGGACATCGGCAACAACCGCGTGGCCCTCACCTGGCAACCTCCCACGGTGGGAACTCATGGCGGATATGTCAATGCAGACGGGCTGACCTACGAAGTGACGGATGCCGGGGGAAACACCTTTACCACCACGGAACTCCGTTACGAGGCTGACGTGGACGTGCCTGCCGGGGGGCAGACCATGACGTGGTTCAGCGTCCTTGCCAGCGGACTGAAGGGCCGCGGCCCAAAGACGGCGTCCGACACCCTGTTCCTCGGAAAGGCGTACACCATGCCCTACTATGAATCGTTCAGCCGTCACGGACTCGACAACGGGCCGTGGAATCCGCAGATCAATCCCATGTCGGAGTGGAAACTCCTCTCCTACGGCACCTATACCGACCCGCAGGATGCCGACGGCGGCATGATGGTGTTTGTCAACGGCATCGAAGGCGGAGGGGCTAAACTCGAGGGTCCGAAGGTGACCGTCGGCGGTACGCACCCCACACTGCGCTTCTGGATGTTCCACCATCCTCAGGGACGCAACGGTCTTTCCGTCATCCTCAAGAGCGGACAGCGGCAGGTGCGACTGGCTCATCTGGACGTCGACGACACGGAATATCAGGACGGGGAATGGCGATGCTACAACATTCCCATAGACGACTATGCGGAATGGGGCGACGTACAGGCTGTCTTCGAAGGAGAGGGCGTGCTCTCGGAAGAGGGGATGAACACCATCTACATCGACCACATCGGACTCTTCGACTGGCACGACTTCGACCTTCGCTGCCACGGTCTTGAACCTGGGCTGACCAAACTGAAGGTGGGCGAAACCAATACCTTCACCCTCACCTACAGCAACGAGGGCAGCCACGCGGCCGAAGGCTACCGCCTGCAACTCCTCCGCGACGGCAAGGTGGTGGACAGCCTCGAAGGCGAAAGGCTGGAACCCGGCGAACTGACCATTGCAGAACTGCATGATACTCCCAACGGCGATGCCGGAGCAAACAGCGTGTACCACGCAGAGATTGTATGGGGAAAGGACCTGGAAACGGCCGACAACCGCACCGACGGGGTTACCGTCACCGTACTCCCCGGACTCCCGTTTGTGGAGCAGGTCACCGCGGAAATTGACAGTGACGGATGCCGCTTGCACTGGGAAAAGCCCGAAATGGGCAACTCGCAGCAGGCGGCAGAAACCGTGACAGAGGACTTCGAAAGCTACACGGCGTTCATGACCAACGACATCGGAGAATGGACACTCTTCGACGGTGACGGACGCCTGACCGCCGGCATACAGAACGGTCATGGCGACTATGTAGAATATCCGCACGTGGGCGAGGCCATGGCCTATCAGGTGTTCAACGCACAGGCAGCCGGACTTTCCACCTCCACATGGGGAGCGCATTCCGGCAATCAGGTGCTGGCATCCTTCACCTGCGGACGCTATGCCCCGAACGACGACTGGCTCATCTCGCCCGCCCTCGACGGCACGGCACAGACCGTAAGTTTCTGGGCAAAAAGTCCTGACCATACCTATTACGGCACGAAAGAGACCATCCAGACGCTGGTATCGGCCCAAGGGACTGAAACCACCGACTTCGAACAGGTTGGGAAGGAAATCACCGTACCCGGAAACTGGACAAAACTCTCCTTCGACTGCCCCGAAGGCACGCGCCATTTCGCCGTCCGCTGCACATCGTTCGACCAGTATATCCTCTTCCTCGACGACATCACCTTCTGCAAGGCCGGCACCGACCTCCGTCTGTTAGGATACCATGTGTACCGCGACGGCACACGGATTACCGCCGAACCGATAGGAGAGACAGAATATTGCGACAGCGAAATGCCAGAAGGCGACCATCTTTACGCGGTAAGTGCGGTCTATTCCACCGGCGAAAGCCGCCAGTCGGCCGAAGTGCTGGTCAGCATTACCGCCATCCGCAACATCGTTTCCGAAGGGCTCCGCATCCATGCCGCCGATGGCTGGCTGAAGGTGTCCGCTTCAGCCGATACCGAGGTCTGCATCATCGACATGGCGGGACGCCTGATCCACAACAGCAAAGGCAGTGTCCGCGTGGCACTCCCCGAGGGCGTGTATGTGGTGAACGGGCACAAGGTGGAGCTCGTACGCTGAGCCTCTCGCGACTGAACCGCATACGCTGAACGTCTGTGTGGAAAAACACGCATACCCATTACGGCCGGTGCCAATGGAATCATCCTTCGGGAATTTCCATGACGCCGGCCTTTTCTGTATCCGTATGGCCGCAACATGTGCATTTGTCCTCTCACGGCACGAGACATCATGCGGAATTTTGGAGGTTCCCTATGGAGCATCTCTCCGGGAAAGGATTCGCCCCAAAAACGTCCAGAAAGAACATTTCCAACGCCCATTATGACACTTCGATTCTCCAAAAGGGAACTTCCGCCCCATGGCCGCCGTTTCTTTTCGGGCCTCGTCAATGACAAAAAAAGCAGGGATACGGGAGGTGATGGGCAAAAATGGAACGGATGTGCCCCGTTTTCCAAAAGAAATTCAGTAACTTTGCCCTCAGTCAGCGGAGCCACGACATGGGCAAAACCGGTCCGAACTCCCGGCATTGCCGATTGCCACGTCCCGACGGCCTTGTTATCCTTATTTGCCCAGCACCCATGAAAGCCTTAAGTCTTCATCGTTTCATACTCCTTTCTCTTTCGGTTCTGCCATTCTCCCTCCCTGCCCAGACCGTGCTTGTGCAGGACGGCAAGGCTGTGGCACACATTGTCTGTGCCGACAAGGACAGCACCACACGGAGGGCTGCCACACTGCTACAGGACTTTACGCAACGTGCCACAGGAGCACGGCTGCAGATTGCAGAAAAAGGCAGAGCCCGACGCGGCGACATCGTCATAGGAGGTCCGACATCCCGGGCCGGAGAGGACGGTTTCGAGATGCGGACTGCCGACGACGGAACGCTCTACCTCAGGAGCGGAGGTGGAAAAGGGGCCATTTATGCCGTAGCCACACTCCTCGAACGGCATCTCGGCATCAATTATCTGGCGCGCGAATGCTATACTTTCAACGGTGAAGTTCCGAAGACCGACGGCACGGCACAACATCCTGCCACGGACATCACCATCCCCGCCATGGACACGGTGGAGACACCGGCTTTCCGCTACCGGCAGACCCACAGCTACGGTTGCGAGGATCCCGTCTATCACGACTGGTTCCGGCTGGAAGAGCCCCACGAGACCTTTATCGGGAATCTGTGGGTACACACTTTCAACCGCATCCTTCCGGCCAGCCGGTTCGGCAAAAGCCATCCGGAATACTACTCTTTCCTCAACGGCGAACGCCGTCCGGGCGACCACAGCCAATGGTGTCTGAGCAATCCTGCCGTATTTGAGGCCTGCTGTACGCAACTCGACAGCATCTTCAAGGCGAATCCTGGAAAAGACCTCATAAGCGTCAGCCAGAACGACGGCAACGACACCTACTGCCACTGCCCCGAATGCATGAAGATCTATGAAGAGGAGGGGGCTGTGAGCGGTGCTTACATACGGTTTATGAACCGTCTGGCAGAGCGTTATCCCGACAAGCAGTTCAGCACCCTGGCTTACCTCTTCACCTGCCAGCCGCCGAAGAAGACCCGACCGCTGCCGAATGTCAACATCATGCTCTGCGACATCGACTGCAAACGTGAGGTTCCGCTTACGGACAACGCCTCGGGACAGTGGTTTGTCGGAGCATTGGAGGGATGGAGTGCCATCACCGACAACATCTTTGTCTGGGATTACGGCATCAATTTCGACAACATCGTCAGTCCATTCCCCAACTTTCATGTCCTGCAACCCAACATCCAGCTCTTCGCCCGCAACCATACGACCATGCACTTCTCGCAGGTCAACGGCATCTGCGGCGGCGATTTCTCTGAACTCCGTGCCTATCTGCTCGGCAAACTGATGTGGAATCCTGATGTCGACACCGATGCCCTGACACGCTCTTTCCTCAAGGACTATTACGGTGACGCCGACCGCTGGATATACCAATACCTCAAGGTGATGCAAGGTGCCCTGCTGGCTTCAGGCAAGGACCTGTGGATTTACGACAGTCCCATCAGCCACAAGGAGGGTATGCTGCGCCCCCAACTCATCAAGGTCTATGACGAACTCTTCGACCGTGCCGAGGAAGCCGTGAAGGACGATGCCGTCCGGCTGCAGCATGTACGCCTTTCGCGCTTGCCGCTGCAATACAGCAAACTTGAAATCGCCCGCACTTCGCCCGACCCGCAACCCGACATCAAGGAACAGTTGGCCCTCTTCGAGCAGCGCACGGCGGAATATGGGGTCAAGACCCTCAACGAACGCAACAACCCACCTGCCGACTACTGCCGCCTCTACCGCCAGCGTTTCATGCCTCAGGAACGGAAGAGCCTGGCACTGGGCGCGAAAGTCTACTTCATGGAAAACGCCGATGACCGCAGGGCGGCTGAAAGCGTGCCGGGCACCACGCCGACATCACCCAGCGGCGCACCCGATGCCCGCTACCAGCCTATTGCAGAAACGGCACTCACCGACGGACTCTACGGCGGCACTACATACGTGGAAAGTTGGGTAGGATGGTGCGGAAGGAATGCTGACATCGTTATCGACCTCGGACGCGACTGCGACATCACTACCATTTCCGCCGACTTCCTCCACCAGATCGGAGCATGGATTCTGCTGCCGAAGAGCGTGGAATACCGCACCGCCACCGATGTGCAGGACTGCGGGAACCTCGAAAGCCTACCCTGGCATCCCTTCGGGCGCCACGACTTTGCCGAGGACCGCGACGGACAGGTAAAGTTCGTGCCGGCAGAAGTGTCGCACGACGGCGGCAGCGTCAAGGCACGCTACATACGCATTCACGTCGAAAGCCTCGGACTGTGCCCCGACTGGCACTATGGTGTAGGATATCCGGCATGGTTCTTCCTTGACGAGGTCAACGTATTCTAACGCAACTCCTGGTGGAACCTTACACCCACAGCTCACCCTTGCCTGTTGTCATATTTTTCTGAGTATTCCCTATGAAAAACCTTCTTCCGGCTATTTTCCTCGCCGTTTCCATACCTTCTGCAGCCGAGAATCACCGCACTTCGCCCTACCCTTGCGTGGTGGAACAGGGTTTCCTCTACGAAGAGGCCGCCTTCCCATCCTGCCATGCCACCACCGTAGTACAACTTCCTACGGGCGAGATGATGGCTGCCTTCTTCGGAGGCACCTATGAAGGGCATCCCGACTGTTGTATCTGGAGCTCGCGCTACGACGCCTCGTCACAGCGTTGGTCTGCACCTTCGCTGCTGGCCGACGGTATCTACACCGCTGCCACTCGCCGGGCGTTCGACTATGATGCGGACTTCGAGAGCCTCTGCCACCGCGACAGCATATTCAAAAACACCACCTGGACGGCACCGACTCCGCACAGCGGGAAACCGATTGTATCACCCCTCGTGCGGAAACCCTGCTACAACCCTGTGCTCTACTGCCTGCAGGACGGCACACTCGTCCTCGACTACAAAATCGGGAAATGGGTGCAGGACTGGACGGCATGGGAAATCCGCTCCAAAGACAACGGACAAACCTGGAGCCGTCCGCGGCCTCTTGCCGCCGACACCACGCGGAGGTTCACCCAACTGGGTCCTGTAAAGAACAAACCCGAGCTCACACCTTCGGGACGAATCATTGCAGGCTCGAGCACCGAGACGGGAGGGCGCTGGAAATTTCACTTCGAAACGTCGGACGATGCCGGCAAAAGCTGGCAGATGGTGGAGGTGGACTGCGACACCATAGAGTGTATCCAGCCCAGCATACTTTACCTTAACGGCAGAGATGACGAGATGCATCTGAAAGCCATCGGAAGAACGCGTCACGGACGGCTGGCAGAGACGTCGAGCATCGATGGCGGACACTCTTGGACCAGGGTGGAACTGGGCAGCATGCCCAACAATAACTCGGGCACCGACGCGCTGACGCTTTCCGACGGACGGCACATCCTGGTATACAACGACTCAGGATGCGAGGGTGTCCGCACCCCTCTCAGCGTTGCCATCAGCACCGATGCCACGCACTGGACCAAGATTGCTGACCTGGAGACCGACCACGAAGGGGAATACTCCTATCCTTGCGTGGTGGAGGCCTCAGACGGACGGCTGTGGATACTCTACACCTGGCGCCGGCAACGTCCGGCATATGCCGTAATCGACCTTTCGCGATTGCCTGAGAACCTGCTGAAGGACTGATACGGAACCATTGTGATTCATCATGAAAAACAATATAAAAAACCTATGAAGAACCGATATTTTGCAGCCATTCTCATGGCTCTCTGCTGCATGTTTGCCGTACCTTGCGCACACGCAGCATCGCCCCTTGTGAAGAAAGTCAAGAAGGGACAGGGCATCGAAGTCGTCTATCGCTCCCTCTACAAGGGAAAAGTGCGGCCCGGTGAACTCGTCATGACCGTCATCGGCAACGAAGTGTCGCTGGCCAAAGCAGGTGCAGAGGCCGAAGAAGCCGAAGCCAACGGATGGCTCGTCACCGCCGACTATCAGGACTGGAGCAACCTTTCCACACGCCGGCTCGCCAAACTTCCCAGTGGAAGAGTCATCAACACGGGCTACGAATTCAAGGTCGGCGAAGGCCATGTCAAGGTGCTCGACGACGAAACCGTCTTCGGACTCCCCTGCCATGTCTATCGCTACAGCGTACGTAGCAACACCATCGACGTATGGTGGACGGATGCCCTTGAGGGATACCGCGGCACACCCCAGTTCATGAACGGCTGTGCCCCCGGCGGACTGGTACTGAAAGTCGTACGCAATGGCGATGCCACACAGGAGGTGTCGGCCATCAATGTCCTCCGCGAAAAGCGGACACTCTTCCCCGAAACGTGGGGCGACGGCATGGACATCGATGACTATACCTACACCTGTAACCACTGCTACGACATCGACATCCCCGTCTTCGACCAGCAGGCAGTGAAGTTCAGCGGTGAAAAACTGGGCCAGGTATCTGAACTCAAGGAGGGCGTACAGTACAGTGCCGGAGGCGGCACCATCATCCTCAAGAAGGTGAAACTCCCTGCCCATGCCCGCGACCGCGAAATCTACGCCACACTGACACAGTATTCCGTGGGCGATGCCTACGACCGCACAGG
This sequence comes from Bacteroidales bacterium, assembly GCA_004555055.1. Lineage (GTDB taxonomy): Bacteria > Bacteroidota > Bacteroidia > Bacteroidales > Bacteroidaceae > Alloprevotella. Next base: position 14,024 of record SFJN01000006.1, read on the forward strand.
TTCGGTGTTCGTCATCCCCACCGGCAAGGAGAAGAGTTTCCTCGATGCCATGCACGACCTCCGGAGCGTACCGGCATTCCACAGCGGCGACACCGACTATCATGGCCTTGTCAGCACACCGGACTACGATGTTCCCGTGGAACTCATGCGCTTCTTTACCGGTTTCGGTGTCCGTCATTTCAACACCAACCGCGTGCCCGGACAGGATTGGGTGGACTCCGTCACCTACCAGCTCAATGTAACGCCACTCGTGGAACACCTTGAAGGCGAAACATGGATTGGAGCCTACATCGGGAACTGGGATGCCAACGGACACCGCATCAGCCTCAGACTTACCTACCATCCGGGCGACGAAGACAGCGCACAGGGCGTACGCCATGCCATGCCACTCTTCAACACCGTGAACCTGCTGGAACAGGACGGACAGCCCTACCCCATATTCATGCTCAACGACAACCTTAAGGCACAGTTCCATCTGGACCGCCCGGCAAAAAAAGCCGTGCTCTACTACCTCACCACCGGACACGGCGGTTGGGGCGGTGGCGACGAATTCAACCAGAAAATCAATACCATCTCCCTCGACGGCCACAAAGTCATCGACTTTATCCCCTGGCGCGACGACTGCGGAACGTACCGCAACAATTCGCCCTGCTCCGGAAACTTCTCCAACGGCTTGGCTTCGAGCGACCTCAGCCGCAGCAACTGGTGCCCCGGCACGGTGACCAACCCCGAATACATCTATCTCGGAGACCTCGAAGCCGGCGACCATACCATTACCGTCGACATCCCCCAGGGTGCTCCCGAGGGCGGAAGCAACAGCTACTGGTGCCTCTCCGGAACACTGATTTACTTTGAATGACCCGTCTTCTTTCGGGATTCCTCTCCTACGGGACAGGGATTCCGAAAGGTTTCGTGCTTTTGTAAGACAAGATAAAAAACAAATACACACCACATGTCATATCTGAAAATTCTGACCGCCACAGCTCTCTTTGTCGCCAATGCCATGGCTCTTTCCGCACAGACAGAAGAAGCCGGCAACAGTTTTGTGCACCAGCACGAGGCAAACGGCTATATTGCCCCCGATGACCCTGCTGTCCTCCGCAAACTCGACGAGTGGAAGGACCTCAAATTCGGAGTCCTCTTCCACTGGGGACTCTATTCCGTACCCGGAATCTGCGAAAGCTGGCAAATCTGTTCGGAAGACTGGATTACGCGACCCGCAGGATACACCTACGAAAGCTACAAGAAATGGTATTGGGACCTCTCGAAAATGTTCAATCCCTACAAGTTCGACCCCGAACAGTGGGCTGACATCATGCAGGATGCCGGCATGAAGTATATGGTATTCACCACGAAGCACCACGACGGATTCTGCATGTTCGACTCGAAATATACCGACTTCACCACAGCCAAAGCCACACCCTTCGCCAACAACCCGAAGTCGGACGTCGCACGCTACGTCTTTGACGCCTTCAGAGAAAAGGACTTCTGGATTGGCTGCTACTTTTCGAAGCCTGACTGGCACAGCCAATGGTTCTGGAACGACTACTACGGATGTGCCGGACGCGGCAGGAACTACAAGCTCGACACCGACGAACACCGCCAGTGGTGGGAGAACTACCGCACCTTCTGCAAGAACCAGCTGACTGAACTTACCGAAAACTACGGACGCTTCGACATCCTCTGGCTCGACGGCGGATGGGTGAAGGCCGAAGATGTGTATCTGGAAGAGGTGCTTCAGAAGGCCCGCTCGGGCAAGCATCCCGGACTCATCAGTGTAGACCGGGCCATGAAGACGAAATGGGAGAACTATCAGACGCCGGAGCGCAGTATCCCTGAAACACAGCTGAACTATCCCTGGGAGAGCTGCATCACCCTGAGCCACGCCTGGGGATGGGATCCCTCGGCTAAGTTCAAGAGTCCTGCCAAGGTGGTGGGTATCCTCTCTGAAATCTGTGCCAAAGGCGGTTGTCTGCTCCTGGGTGTAGGTCCTACCCCCGAGGGTCTGATACAACCCGAAGTGGAACAGGTACTCCGTCCCGTGGGAGCATGGCTGCGGAAGAACGGCAAGGCCATCTACAACACGCGTACCACACCCGTCTATACAAACGACGAGAAGAGCGTATGGTTCACTGCCGCCAAGGACGGCAAGACCCTCTATGCCATCGTACCGCAGAACGACGGAACGGCGATGCCTGCCACCGTCAGTTGGAAGGGCAATGCCCCGAAAGGCAAGATGACATGGATTGAAAACGGCAAGACAGTGAAATACACCACCGTCGGTGACGTCACCACCGTCACGCTGCCAAAGGATGCCAACGGCAAGAACGGTGTAGCACTGCAGTTTACCGTGCGCTGAATCACAGCAATCCCATATCCAACTAACAGAAACCCCAGACACACTTCGTACTCTAAAATATGAAAAAGACCTATATGGCGATGCTTCTGCTGGCATGCTCTTTGACTGCAAATGCCCAGAAGCCTGTCTACAAGGACGCCTCACAGCCCGTGGAACTACGTGTGGCCGACCTGCTCTCGCGCATGACCCTTGACGAAAAAATCGGCCAGGTGCGCTGTCCCCTCGGATGGTTCATCTACGACAAGGACGCAAAAGGCAAGGTGAGCCTCACTGAAAAGTTCTACAAATACACCGACGAGCAATACATCGGCAACTATTGGGCAGTGCTCCGTGCCGACCCCTGGACCCAGAAGACGCTGACCACCGGACTCAACCCTGCCCTCTCGGCAGAGATGCTCAACATGATGCAGCGTTATGCAGTCGAGAAGACCCGTCTCGGCATCCCCATCATGGTGGCTGAGGAAACGCCGCACGGCCATATGGCCATCGGCGCCACCGTATTCCCCACGGCGCTGAGCCAGGCTGCCACCTTCGACCGCGACGTGCTGTTCCGCATGGGCGAGGCCATGGGTGCCGAAATCCGTGCCCAGGGTGCACACGTAGGCTACGGTCCGGTCATCGACATCGCACGCGAACCGCGTTGGAGCCGAATGGAGGAAACCTTCGGCGAAGACCCCACACTGGCCGGCATCCTCGCCACCGAAGTGGTGCGCGGAATGCAGGGCGACCTCAACCTGAACGGTGAAGTGCGCAACGACGGCAACCACGTTTACTCCACCCTCAAGCACTTTGCTGCCTACGGAATCCCCGAGGGCGGTTTGAACGGAGAGATGGCAAGCGTGGGCGAACGCACGCTGCTGAGCGAATACGTGCCGCAGTTCAAGCGCACCGTAGAAGCCGGAGTGGGCAGCATCATGACCTCGTACAACATGATTGATGGTATCCCCTGTACCAGCAACCGCCACCTCCTCACCGAAGTCCTGCGTGACACTTGGGGCTTCAAGGGTGCTATTTATTCCGACCTGCAAAGCATCGAGGGTGTGGCACAGACCCACCACTGCGCGGAAAACTGGGAAGAGGCCGGTGCACTGGCCGTAAATGCCGGTGTGGACATCGACCTCGAAGGCAACAGCTACCAGTATCTCCGCCACGCTATCGAGACCGGAAAGGCCAGCGAGGCCGACCTTGACCGCGCCGTATCGAAGGTCCTCACCCTGAAGTTCAACCTCGGGCTCTTCGAGAACCCTTACGTCGATGCCAAACGTGCCGCACGCATTGTCCGCAGCGAGGAGCACCAGCAACTGGCACGCGAAGTGGCTCGCAAGGGTATCTGCCTGCTTGAGAACGACGGTACGCTACCCTTGAGCAAGGACCTCCGTCACGTGGCGGTCATCGGCCCGAATGCCGACATGATGTACAACCAGCTGGGCGACTATACGGCTCCGCAGGACCGGTCCGCCATCGCTACCGTCCTCGACGGCGTACGAGCCATGCTCCCCACCGCCGAAGTGGAATACGTCAAAGGATGTGCCGTCCGCGACACCACCACCTCCGACATCGCCGCTGCCGTGGCCGCCGCCAAGCGCAGCGAGGTGACCATACTGGTGGTAGGAGGTTCCAGTGCCCGCGACTTCAAGACTGAATACCTCTCCACCGGTGCTGCACTGGTAGGCAAGGGCGAGCTCAGCGACATGGACAGCGGCGAAGGCTACGACCGCGCCAGCCTGCAGCTGATGGGCGACCAGGAACGGCTGATGCAGGCCCTCATCGACGCAGGCGTGAAACTCGTGGTCGTATACATCGAAGGCCGCCCCCTCAACATGAACCTTGCTGCCGAAAAGGCCAATGCCTTGCTCACGGCGTGGTATCCCGGCGGACAGGGCGGCATGGCCATCGCCGATGTGCTCTTCGGCGACTACAATCCGGCAGGCCGCATCCCCGTCAGCATTCCCCGGAACGTGGGACAGATTCCCGTATACTACAGCAAGCACCCCAGCCACGACTACATCGACTCGCCCGCAGCACCGCTCTACAGCTTTGGATATGGCAAGAGCTACACCACATTTGCCTATTCCAACCTGGTATGTGCTACGGTGAAACCGGCTCCCGGCGAGGATGTCCTGGCACGGGTTACCTTCACCGTCACCAACACCGGCGACAGGGACGGTGAGGAAGTGCCGCAGCTCTACGTCCGCGATGTCACAGGCAGTGTCGAGACACCGCACATGGCCCTCAAGAACTTCGACCGCATTGCCCTGCGTGCCGGCGAAAGCCGCACCGTCACCTTCGACCTCCGGCACGACGACCTCGCACTCTACAACCTGAAGATGGAACATGTGGTAGAGCCGGGCGAATTCAAGGTGATGGTAGGTGCCGCGTCAAACGACATCCGCCTCGAGGGAAGTTTCCGCATCAACTGACGAACGAAGCATGAGCAGAGCATCGAATTCATTCGAATGCTTTGCCATGCAAGGAGGAAGAAGACCATAAGTCAACTGATGTCCACTGACAGTCAAATTTGAGGCAATTCCTCATCACAAGAATAAACAGAAAAAAGATATTCTTTCATGCAAAAATCAATTCTTCTTTCCCTGATGCTGGCGGGTAGCACCGCTGCCTTTGCCGGCGATTATACCCGGTATGTCGACCCCTTCATCGGCAGCATCGGCACAGGACACACCTTCCCCGGAGCCTGTGTGCCCTTCGGACTTGTCCAGGCCTCACCCGTCACCGGCGGTGTAGGCTGGAACTACTGCTCGGAATACGTGGGCACCGACCGCACCATCTGGGGATTCACACAGACCCACCTCAACGGTACCGGCTGCATGGACCTCGGCGACGTCCTCATCATGCCTGCCACCCTCAAGGGTGAGGCGAGCCACAATGCCGCTGACTATTACTCTGCCTTCGACAAGAAGAACGAAAGCGCACGCCCGGGCTACTACAGTGTCTACCTTGACGGACCGCGCGTAAAGACCGAAGTTACCTCCACACCCCATGCCGGCGTTTACCGCTTTACCTTCGACGACCCCGCCAATGCCGCACTCCTCGTCGACCTCAACCACGCTCCGGCATGGAACGAAAAGCAATACCACACGCAGACCAATGCCTGTGAGGTGCAGATGGACGACGAATACACCCTCAGCGGACATGTCCGCAACACCGTATGGGTGGAACAGGACTACTGGTTCGTCATGCGTTTCAGCCATCCCGTAGCCAAGCAGGAATTCCTGAAGATGGAAAAGGGCGAAAAGGGCAAGCGCATCGTCAACCGCTTCAGTCTGAAGAAAGGCGAGCAACTTGGCGTCACCGTCGCCCTCTCGAGCTATAGCCTCGACGGCGCACGCCGCAACCTGCAGACCGAAATGGGACAACTGGCGGCCGGACTGCAGCCCTGGGGGCAGGAACCCATGCCCCTCGAAGGCCGCACACCGGGACTCCCTGCAAACGTCTTCGACAGCCTCGTGGAAAAGGCCGATGCCACCTGGGATTCCTATCTCGGACGTGTGGAGATTGATGGTACGGACGACCAGAAGAAGAACTTCTATACCGGATTCTACCACGCACTCATACAGCCCAACAACATTGCCGATGTCGACGGCAGCTACCGTGATTCCAAAGGCAATCCTGCCCGAACGGAACGTGGAACGGAGTATTTCTCCACCTTCAGCTGCTGGGACACCTACCGCGCCGCGCATCCATTCTACACCCTCCTCGTGCCCGAAAAGGTCGACCCCTTCGTGCGCAGCCTTGTCAGCTTCGCCGAAAGCGAGGGACACCTGCCCATCTGGGGACTTTGGGGCCGCGACAACTACTGCATGATTGCCAACCATGCCGTGAGCATTGTGGCCGAAGCCTATCACAAGGGATTCCGTGACTACGACGCCGACCGCGCCTTCGAGGCCATCAAACGCACACAGACCGTGTCGCACCCCCTCAAGAGCAACTGGGAGGTGTACACGAAATACGGATACTTCCCCACAGACCTTACAGAGGCCGAGAGCGTAAGTTCGACCCTCGAAAGTGTCTACGACGACTATGCCGCTGCCGACATGGCACGCCTGATGGGACGTACCGAGGATGCCGCATACTTCGCCGACCGCGCCACATGGTACAAGCACCTCTTCGACCCTGAAACGCGGTTCATGCGCCCGCGTCTTGCCGACGGCACGTGGAAGACGCCCTTCGACCCTGCCGGACTGGCACATGCCGAAAGCAGCGGTGGAGACTACACCGAGGGAAATGCCTGGCAATACACCTGGCATGTGCAGCACGACGTAGACGGACTCATCGAACTCTTTGGCGGAAAGAAGGAATTCCTCAGCCGCCTCGACACCTTCTTCACCACGAAACTCGAAAGCACACTGAGCGACGTCACCGGACTCATCGGACAGTATGCCCACGGCAACGAGCCCTCGCACCACGTGGCATATTTCTACGCCCTTGCCGGACAGCCCCGCCGCACAGCAGAACTGGTACGCGAAATCTTCGATACCCAGTATCTTCCCAAGGCCGACGGACTCTGCGGAAACGACGACTGCGGACAAATGTCGGCGTGGTACATGCTCTCGGCCATGGGATTCTACCCCGTCGACCCCGTCAGCGCACGCTACGTCTTCGGCGCACCGCAGATGAAGCACTTCACACTCCACCTCGACAATGCCAAGACCTTCGAGATCGAGGCATGCGGACTCTCTAAGGAGAACAAGTACGTGAAGAAAATCCTGCTCAACGGCAAGCCGTACAAGAAGAACTACATCGAACATGCCGACATCGTACGTGGCGGCAAACTTACCTACATCATGGGCAAATAAAGTCCCCATGCCCGTTGCCGGATGCGCTGCACCACGGCACAGGTGTCCCCACGCAACGGCAACGCCATCCTACAGCACCCGCCTCCTCGCCGGAAGTATCCCCGAGGAGACGGGTGTGTTTCTTTGCAAACAACGGGTAGAACCATCTGAATCCACGCGCCACTTTCTGACGGCAAACAGGTCAATAAACACGACTTGCATCAACCTTATTTTCTGAACAATACAACAGCCCCGGTTCTTGACCTTGCATGATACATGCAATGGTCAAAGAACGGGAGAAAAAAAATTGCACACTCCTTTCGGAATCACCCGTATCCACCCTCTGAAAATTCGGAAAAAAGCCATTGAACCTTCAAAAATTTTGACAAGGCATCGCGTCCCTTCCAGAAGAGATTTTGGCAAGATTTTCACCCTTTTGCCATCCCGTGTTGGCATTTCACCGATTTCAACATATGCTGCTATCGGTTGAAAACACCGCATTTTGCCGCAAAAACTTCAAAAACAGCGGAAAAAAATCATAAAATGCGCGTGTTCAGGCACAAAAACATCGGATTTCTTTGACACAAACATCCGTACTTTCAAGGCAAAACATCCGTACTTTGTGTCAAAGAAGTCCGATGTTTCCGCTTTTCCGCCCGGAAATAGCACAAAAATCCCCTTTTTCCGATTTTGCAATATTTCGGGACAAGGCAAGGCGTGGTGGCTTACGAAGCCCTTCTCAGCCCGTTAACGACGGGGTTCGCGGGGGTGCAGACACCGGACAAACGTACGCCGGAAAATATTGCACACTCCTTTCGACGACCCGGAATCTTTGGCGTTCAATGATATGGAGAGTCTACCGTTCTCTGCTGGGCATTGGGGCGTTTTCTGCACATTCTTCACAGTGGAAACAGATAAAAAACGTAAAAAGCAGGGTGGAATGAAAGTATTTTTTTGTACATTTGCACCGATTGTAACACATTAGCCCTTATTTCCGTGAAAAGCACCATGATGAAACACCACCTTTTCCTTGTCGTCATCGCCCTATTAAGCGCGTTTTCTCTCCCATGCCGTCCGTCGCCGGGAGATGACGGCAAGCAACCCGCCCCTTACAACACCGTAAGCGTTCAGCCATTAGCCCCGCTCACCGTAGGCTCTTCGCAAGGCGTCAGTGCACCCTTTGCCGCCACGATAGCAGGAAAAACATATGTGGCCGGCGGCTGCAATTTCCCCGATGTCCCCGCCGCTGACGGTGGAACGAAGGTGATGTACGACAGCATCTTTGTACTTCACGACGGCGGACGCTGGGAATTCGCCGGACATCTGCCATGCCCCACAGCCTACGGTGCTACCCTAACTGTCGGTGAGACCATGCTCTGCATAGGAGGCAACGACGGAACGTCGACCCTTGACAAGATGCTGGTGCTTGTGCCCGGAGAAAAAGACGGAGTAACAGTCCGCAAGACCGTGCCCCTCCCCATACCACTCGATAACCTTGCCGCCGCCTACGACCCGACGGGAGGATACATCTATATTGCCGGAGGCTCCTCGGACGGCAAGCCCTCGGACCGTGCATGGCGCATGGCATGGCCCGGCGGAAAAAGTTGGGAGGAACTGCCACCGTTGCCCGGCGGGGGGAGGATACAGCCCGCTGCCGCCGTACAGAACGACAATGCAGGACCAAACCTCTACATCTTCGGCGGTTACCTCCTGCCCGCAGAGGGCAAAGCAACCAAAGAAGTTGTGGCACTGGAAGTGCTACGCTATTGCCCCACAGATGGCCAATGGCACACAGAAGACGGACCCGGTGCCGACGAGACGGCAGCCATCGTGGGAGCCACCGCCATGCCCTCGGGATCGCAGCATATCCTCATCTTCGGCGGAACCGACCGCGAGGTATTTACAAAGGCCGTACGCGGGGAATATGGCGACGGATACCTGCGCCACACCCCCGAATGGTACCGCTTCAACCGCCACATACTCGTATACAACACCATCACGCGAGCATGGAGCCAAGCCGGCGACGACGAAGCCCTTGCCCGTGCAGGAGCTGCAGTGGTAGCCTCTGACGGAGGTTGGACCGTAGTGGGTGGCGAAACCATGCCTGGAATACGCAGCAATGCCGTCAGCCGCATCGAAATCACCTCCACACGGCATTTCGGATGGGCAGGATGGCTTGTCATCGCACTTTACCTGGCAGGAATGACAGCACTGGGATACTACTTCATGAAGCGCGAAAGCGGTGCCGACGACTTCTTCAAGGGAGGCGGACGCATACCATGGTGGGCGGCAGGAATATCCATCTATGCCACCATGCTCAGTGCCATCACCTACATGGCCTATCCCGCCAAAGCCTATGCCACGGACTGGACATACTACCCCATGCTGGTGACCATCCTCATCGTCTCCTTCCCCGTCATACGCTATTACCTCCCCTTCTTCCGACGCCTGAACGTCACGACGGCCTACGAATACCTGGAGCAGCGCTTCAACGCCGCCACACGATTGATGGCAAGCGCACTCTTCATCATCTTCATGGTGGCACGCATGGCACTCGTGCTCTACCTCCCCTCGCTGGCACTGACAGCGGTGACCGGCATCGACATCTACATCTGCATTGTCCTCATGGCTGCCATCACCATCGTCTATTGCACCATGGGCGGTGTGGAAGCCGTGGTATGGGGCGACGTCATACAGGGCTTCATCCTTGTCGGAGGAGCACTCTTTGCCGTCGTATGGCTTGCTGCAGGCACCGAAGGAGGCATCGGCGGATGTCTGGACATGGCTCTCAGCGACGGAAAGATGAGGCTCTTCGACTGGAGCCTTTCGTACAAAAGTGCTACATTCTGGGTAATCATCATCGGAGGAATGGCCAACAACCTCATCAGCTACACTTCAGACCAGACCGTGATACAGCGCTACCTCACCACGCGCGACGAAGGTGAGGCACGGCGCTCCATCATGCTCAACGGCGTGATGAGCGTGGTGGTGAGCATCGCTTTCTTCGCCATCGGTGCCGGACTCTACACCTTCTTCAAGACCCATCCAGCAGCTATGGACATTACCATGGCAAAGAACGACATCATTTTCCCCTTCTTCATGATGAGCCAACTGCCGCAGGGCCTTGCAGGACTGCTCATTGCAGCCATCTTTGCCGCCACAATGAGCACCATCTCCAGCAACATCAACTCCGTGGCTACCGCCTTCAGCGTCGACTTCTACCAGCGTTTCCGTCCCGGAGCCTCACCGCAGTCCATTTTACGTTGCGCTCGGACGGCGTGCGTTGTAAGCGGCATAATCGGAATGGGCATCGCACTGCTCATGGCCACATGGAACATACTCTCGCTACTTGACTTCTTCCAGGAAATCCTCGGACTCCTCTCCAGCGGACTGGGAGGCCTCTTCCTTATGGGTATCTTCTTCCCCCGCATCGGAGGCAAAGCCGCCATGGCAGGATTCCTCTGCGGAGTGGCATCAGTATTTGCCGTTAAGTACTACACCCCGGCATCGTTCCTGCTGTACGGTGCCATCGGCATGGCCACCAGCACCCTTACGGCCTATCTACTTTCCTTCGTCTTCGACAACAACAAGGGTACCGATGGACTTACGTGGAAAACGTTAAAGGGTGAAATACGAAACGAAAAATGATTTTTTTTCGCTTTTATTTGGGCCATAACACAAACTTTATTTATTTTTGCATTTAGTAAAATTCTATTATACCAACAACTATGTCAGTAATCGTAACCCCTGAAAATGCACAGTCCCTGCTTGAGCAGGAACTTCCCATCGTACTCGACTTCAGTGCCACCTGGTGCGGCCCCTGCCGTAAGGTAGCCCCCATCATGGATGAACTTGCAGAAGAATTCGAAGGACGCGTTGTAGTGGCCAAAGCCGATGTGGACGAGTGCGAAGACCTTGCCATCGATTTCAAGGTGCGCAATGTCCCCACTGTACTTTTCATCAAGAACGGCGAAATCGTTGACAAACAGACAGGTGCAGCATCAAAGAGCGTCTTCGTGGAAAAGGTGAAGGCTCTTCTCGGAGAATAATTCTATCACCTCAAAAAAACGAACAACATGGCTGTGCTTGACGACGAACTGCTGGAAGACGCCGCCTTCGATGCCGAAGTGGTGTGCTTTGTACGGCAGAACCTTCCGGATGATGTGAGCGAACGTCTATCAGACGAGGACCTTTACTATTTCCATGACCTTATCGAGGAATATCTTGCCGACAGCTCTACCCTCGACATAGAACCCGACGAGGATGGCTACGTAACCATTGAAGTTGATGCCATCGTAGCGTACATCATTGGCAAGGCAACTGCCGAAAAGCAAGGCAACTTCAACGAAGAAGATGTAGCGATGGTTGTAGAGGCCGAATTGTCCTACGGCGACATCTTTGAAGATGAAGACCATTAAGAAGAGGCAGAGTGAAGACGAAACCATCGCCACTTCAACGTACCCCATTGCGGCATACAGGAACATCAAATCATATATACACTAATATATATGGGACGGTGTTCCTGTATGCCTTTTTCCGGTTCTGACACATTTGTTCTCCCATGGCTACAAGCATCTACGTCCATATTCCCTTCTGCGCCAGCCGTTGCGCCTATTGCAGTTTCTACAGCAACGTAGCGGGCACGCAAACAAAAGCCATCTACCTGCAGGCACTTGAGACGGAGGCCGTCGCCCGTGCCGCCGAAGCCCAAGGCGAAACGGTACGAAGCATCTACTTCGGAGGAGGCACGCCCTCACAGCTCACGCCCCATCAAATCGGGAGCATCATGGCATGCATCCACAAGCACTACCAAGTGGCAGATAAAGCCGAAGTCACCCTCGAAGCCAATCCCGACGACATCGATTCCAACTATGCTAAGGGGGTTCTTTCAGCAGGAATCAATCGCGTAAGCATGGGCGTACAAAGTTTCCACAACGAGGTGCTCACCGCCATTAACCGCCGCCACAATGCCGCACAAGCCTCAGGTGCCGTGGAGACTCTTTTCAACGCTGGCATCGAAAACATCAGCATCGACCTCATCTACGGACTGCCGCACCAGAACATGCGCATCCTGGAGGAAGATATCGCCAAGGCTGTCGAACTCCCCGTCACACATCTTTCGGCTTATGCACTCAGCATCGACGAAGGGACACCACTGTATGCCCTCAAGACCAAAGGACTAGTCACCGAAGCCTCGGAAGACGACTTCCTTAACATGTTCAACCTGCTATGCGACAGACTGCAGGATGCCGGGTTCAGGCACTACGAAATCTCGAACTTCTGCAGGAACGACCTTGAATCGCTCCACAACACCGGATATTGGACCGGCATACCCTATATCGGCCTCGGACCGGCGGCACATTCCTACGACGGCAAGCGCACACGCCGGAGCAACGACTGCAACCTGACACTCTATAACCGCTACTGGACCATGCGAAACAGGGAGACGGAGGAAAAACCCTGGCACTCCGAAACGCTCGACGACACCGAACTCTACGACGAAAAAGTGATGACGCGTCTACGGTGCAGCCAAGGGCTGGACATTGAAGAACTTTCACCTAAAGCACAACAATACTTCATGCATGCCGCACAGCCATTTATCCATGCCGGACAACTCGTGGCCGAAAACAACAGGATACGCCTCACCCGAAAGGGAATCCCCGTTTCAGATGCCATCATGGCCGAGCTGATGTGGGACCCGAAGTTCACTCTCTGACAATTTTCCCCTTTTTGCTCTGTTAAAGGATTTCAAAATCAGGAAAAAAGATTCCACCGAATTCATTTCTTTCTATTTTTCCACCATAATTTTGCAAGCGTAAAACGCCATAGGGTGTTAAACAAATCTGTTTTTTTAGAGATTGTCCCATAAAAACCCAAGAAATTGAATAATTCTGAAGATATGAACAAGAAAATGATTGGCACACTCGCACTCTGCGCCATCTTAAGCAGCAGCATGACAGCCGTTGCCGTAAAGGCCGTGGACGCCTCTGACACCAAAAACGTAAACGAAAAAACCGAAGCGACAGCATACAGCGCTCCTTCAGCAGCACAGCCTGTCGACCTCACTTACGCTGCCGAACAGGCCACCAACAGCGTAGTGTTCATCAAGGTAACCACCAACAGCAAGACGCAGGAGGTGGAATACTTCAACCCCTTCTCCGACAGCCCATTCTCTGACTTCTTCGGCGACTTCTTCGGAAACCGCGGACAGCAACGCCGCCAGATAGAAACGCCGAAACGCCAAGGCTCCGGATCAGGAGTCATTCTCTCGGCCGACGGGTATATCGTCACCAACAACCATGTCGTAGGCGAAGCTGACGAAATCCTCGTAAAACTCAACGACAACCGCGAATTCAAAGGCCGCATCATCGGCACCGACAAGGACACCGACCTTGCCGTCATCAAAATTGAAGCAGAGAATCTCACCCCCATCGACATAGCCTCGAGTGACGACCTCAAGGTGGGTGAATGGGTGCTGGCCATCGGAAACCCTTATGGTCTCACCTCCACAGTCACGGCTGGAATCGTCAGTGCAAAGGCACGTAGCCTCAATGCCTCAAATTCCATCGAAAGCTTCATACAGACCGACGCCGCCATCAACCCCGGAAACTCCGGAGGAGCGCTCGTCAATGCCCGGGGACAGCTCGTCGGCATCAACGCCATGCTTTACTCGCAGACCGGATCGTACTCCGGCTATGGTTTTGCCATCCCCACCAGCATCATGAACAAGGTGGTAAAGGATATCCGCGACTTCGGTTTCGTACAGCGTGCCCTGCTCGGCATTTCAGGAACGGACGTCAGCACCTACATCGACATGCAGAAGGAAAAGGGCAAGGACGTTGATCTCGGTACCGTCAAAGGAATCTATGTCAACGACGTTACAGCCGACGGTGCTGCCGACGAGGGTGGCATTCAGAGCGGTGACGTAATCATCAGCATAGACGGCAAGAGTGTCGAAAAATTCGGACAACTCCAAGAGGCTATCGTCTCGCACCGTCCGGGCGATAAGGTGAAGGTCACCTATCTCCGCGATAAGAAGCAGCACACCACTACGCTTACACTCCGCAATGCCCAGGGTACGACATCACAGCTTGAAAGCGTCGACACCGATGCCCTCGGAGCATCGCTCAGAGCACTGACGGAACAAGAAAAGAAGGAAACCGGACTCAAGTACGGCATCCTCGTCAGCAATATCCGTCGTGGAAAGATGATGGAAGCCGGCATCTCCAAAGGTATCATCATCACACAGGTGAACGATGTTCCTATGCGTACCGTCGAAGACTTTGAGAACGCCGTGAAGGCTGCCAACATGAGTACCGACCGCGTGCTCTGGATACGTGCAAAGACACAGTCAGGACTGAACCGCAGCTTCACCGTTGAACTTGCTGACCCTAAGGAAAAGAAGTAATCCCCCCGCATCCTGCCACACCCCTCCATAAATGAAGAAGGAGGCAGGAGCATCCCCCAAGCAACATTCAAGGGCGGACATCCATACTACAGGATGCCCGCCCTTGTCATTATGCACAAAGCAGAAAAAGTGTGATAGTGAGAGAAAGATACTGACAAGCAGGGAGTGAAGGACTCTCTCTGGTCAGCGGCATTCGGTGACTTCAGCCACCGCCTCTGCAAGCCGCTCCATGGCACCTTCCAATATCTTGCGGGGAACAGCCACGTTCAGACGCATGAACCCTGCGCCACCCTGCCCGAACATTTCGCCATCGTTGAGGGCAAGGCGTGCCTTCTCCACAAAGAGCCGGAGAAGCCCTGCATGTCCCAGAGACAAGGCACGACAGTCGAGCCATACAAGGAACGAAGCCTGAGGACGCCATGGACGGATGGCAGGCATACGACGGGCACAGAAATCTGCAAGGAATTCGTAGTTCCCTTCGATATAATGCAGCATCTCGCGGCGCCACTCCTCACCTTCCCTGAAGGCGGCAACAGTGGCAATGGGCGCAAAAATCGTAGGCTCGTCCATTTCGTTCGCTTTCAGCCATCCGAAGAATCGACGCCGGAGGCTTTCGTTGGGGACAATGGCATAGGAACTGACGATGCCAGCAATATTGAACGTCTTGGAAGGCGCACCGAAGGTGATGCTGCATTCCGCAGCCTCGCGGCTCACCGAGGCAAACGGAACGTGACGGTTGCCCCAAAGTGCCATGTCGCAATGTATCTCGTCGCTGACCACCACAATGCCCCGCTCGTGACTGAAGGCGGCAAGGCGTTCGAGCGTGGCGGCATCCCACACGACACCGGCAGGATTGTGGGGATTGGAGAGGATGAGCATACGGCATTTCGCGTCGGCAACTTCCGAAAGATTGTCGAAGTCCATCTCATAGCCTTCACCCACCTCACGGAGGGGATTGTAAACCACCTCAATGCCGTTGCCCTCGGGGACGAGACGGAAAGGATGATAGACGGGGGGCTGGATGATAACCTTCTCACCGGGTTTCAGAAAAACATTGAGGGCCATACCTATGCCCTTAACAATGCCGGGGATATAGCAGAACCATTCCCGCTCGGTCTGCCAGCCGTGGCGTGCGGAAATCCATTCCATCACCGTAGGCCAGTATTCCTGAGGTTCGACGGTATAGCCGAAAAGCGAATGTTCAAGACGCGCCTTCAGCGCATCGGTGATGAAGGCGGGTGTTTCGAAATCCATGTCCGCCACCCACATGGGTGTAAGGCTGGCATCGCCGTAGCGTTCCTGCAGGGCATCATACTTCAATGCCCCCGTGCCGCGGCGTTCTACAATCTTATCAAAATCGTATTTCATAATACTGAGAATCAGGATAGAAGAGTTTACAAATTCGACTTTTACTTCAAAGCCTGTCGAAGGTCGTCAATGAGATCATCGGCATCCTCCAATCCGGCAGAGAGTCGGATGAGATGTTCGCTGATGTCCATGTCGCGGCGCTGGGCTTCGGTGAAGTTTCCGAAGATGGTGCTGGCAGGATGTATGGCAAGCGAACGGTTGTCGAAGAGGTTTGTGGCACGGCATATGAGTTGCAGGCGGTCGAGAAACCTGAAGCAGGCCTCGCGGCTTTCAAGTTCCAATGTGAGCATGGCTCCCGGACGCTCCCCGAACTGCCTTACCGCCACATCGTGGAAAGCGTCGGTCTGGAGACCGGGATAGCGGACGGCCTTCACCTCGGGCATACGCTGCAGGGCTTCGGCCATCGCCAGGGCATTCTGTGTCTGCTTTTCATAGCGTACGGCAAGGGTCTCCAGTCCCAAGGTCTGCATATAGGCAACATGGGGCGTCATGTAAGCCCCGAAATTCATCAGCATCTCCTGCCTCATGCGGCGTTTGAAATCGGATTCTGCGGCATGGAGGATTACCAGTCCCCCTATGGATGTGGCACCTCCGGAGATGTATTTCGTGCTCGACACCACCTCTACGTCGATGCCCAACGCCTTCCCGTCAAAGACAATGAAGGGTACCATGGTGGTGTCGGCAATGAGTGGCAGACGGTGCTTGTGCGCCAGGGAGGAAAGTGCAGCGATATCGGCAACCTCGAGCTGGGGGTTCGTCATGACCTCCATGAAGATGCAGCATGTGGTGTCGTCGA
>SFJN01000138.1 GCA_004555055.1 Bacteroidales bacterium
GGTAAGTTCCGACCTGCACGAATGGTGTAATGATCCGGACACTGTCTCAACCGTGAGCTCGGTGAAATTGTAGTATCGGTGAAGATGCCGATTACCCGCAACGGGACGAAAAGACCCCGTGAACCTTTACTACAGCTTAGCATTGCGACCGGGTGCGCGATGTGTAGGATAGCCAGGAGGCTTTGAAGTGGGGGCGCCAGTCCCCGCGGAGCCGCTGTTGAAATACTGGCCTTCTCGCATCTGGTTCCTAACGCGCTAATGCGCGGACACTGCTTGGCGGGTAGTTTGACTGGGGTGGTCGCCTCCAAAAGAGTAACGGAGGCTTCTAAAGGTGCGCTCAGGCCGATTGGTAACCGGCCGCGGAGTGTAATGGCACAAGCGCGCTTGACTGGGAGACATACAGGTCGTCCAGGTAGGAAACTAGAGCATAGTGATCCGGTGGTTCCGCATGGAAGGGCCATCGCTCAAAGGATAAAAGGTACTCCGGGGATAACAGGCTGATCCCTCCCAAGAGCTCAAATCGACGGAGTGGTTTGGCACCTCGATGTCGGCTCGTCACATCCTGGGGCTGGAGAAGGTCCCAAGGGTTGGGCTGTTCGCCCATTAAAGTGGCACGCGGACAGTTCGGTCTCTATCTGTTGTGGGCGTAAGGAAGTTTGCGAAGGTCTGACCTTAGTACGAGAGGACCGGGTTGGACGAACCTCTGGTTTACCGGTTGTGGCGCCAGCTGCACCGCCGGGTATCCACGTTCGGTTAGGATAAGCGCTGAAAGCATCTAAGCGCGAAGCCATCTTCAAGATGAGACTTCCCTTGAGGGTCGTGGGAGACTACCACGTTGATAGGCAGGAAGTGTAAAGGCAGTAATGTCAAAGCTGACCTGTACTAATAGCCCGAGACCTTACGAAGTATGTAACTGGTTATCTTTTCTTCAATAGCTATATTGCGGCGGTTATAGCGGTGAGGATCCACCTCTTCCCATCCCGAACAGAGAAGTTAAGCTCACTAGCGCCGATGGTACTGCTACACCAAGTGGGAGAGTAGGTAGCTGCCGCGCTTCGAGAGTCCCGATTCAGCGATGAGTCGGGACTCTTTTTTTTGTGCCTGGTGCTGAGGGTTTCCGCGGCCGACTCTGCCTGCGGGGGATTCCCTGCGGCCGCGTCTGTCTGCGGGCAGGGACGTCTTTTCGCGTCCGAGTCTGCCTGCGGGCAGGGACTTCGGACCGGTGCGCACCTGCGGTGCTTTCCCTCCCACCGCTTCGCGGCGGGCCCCTCACCGTTCACGAAGCCACGGGCGGCTACGCCGTCCGAAGTCCCTGCCCATCCGGCATTCCCCGGCCGCGGCATAATGCTCCGCCCTTGGGCTGCAGGGATTACTCCGGTTTTGACCTCTGCGCTGCATCGATTCGCAAGTCTGGGCTTGAAATCGGGAATCGCTGCACAGATTGCCATTGTTTTGACCTCTTGGCTACATCGATTCGCAAGTCTGGGCTTGAAATCGAGAATCGATGCACAGATTGCCCCTGTTTTGACCTTTTGGCTGCATCGATTCGCAAGTTTGAGCTTGAAATAGAGAATCGATGCACGGATTGCCCCTGTTTTGACCTTATGGCTGCATCGATTCGCAAGTCTGGGCTTGAAATCAAGAATCGATGCACAGATCGCCCTTGTTTTGACCTTTTGGCTGCATCGATTCGCAAGTCTGGGCTTGAAATCGAGAATCGATGCACGGATTGCCCCTTTTTTGACCTCTTTGCTGCATCGATTCGCAAGTCTGGGCTTGAAATCAAGAATCGATGCAAGGATTGCCTCTGTTTTGACCTTTTGGCTGCATCGATTCGCAAGTCTGGGCTTGAAATCAAGAATCGATGCACGGTTTGCCCTTGTTTTGACCTTTTGGCTGCATCGATTCGCAAGTCTAGGCCTGAAATCGGGAATCGCTGCACGGAAGTGCCCGGAATGTACCCCATGGCTGCAGCGATTGCCAATTCTGGGCCTGAAATCGAGAATCACTGCAGTGCCATCGTGCCGGCAAGTAGAATGGCCCGCCTGCAGCAGTTGTAGCCGCAACGATGCCGTGTCAGATTCAAATTTTCGTCGCCTCAAAGAAGAATAGCCCGCCTGCAGCAGTATTTGTCGCAACGGTGCGCGTCCGATTCTAATTTTCGTTGTCTCAAAGAAGAGTAGTTCCGCCTGCGGAAGCCCGTTGTTGCAGTATTGAACGGCCCGCCTGCAGAATGACCGTTGCGGGTGCAGGCAGGGACAGGTTGCCACGAAGGCGGCATAATCCTAAGTAAAAAGCCGCCGGAGTGGCACCTGTCCCCGCCGCTCCACTTGGTCAGTCTCCGTCCCAATCCCGCGCCGCCCTCCAAGGTCAGTCATAGTTCATCTTTCTTGGCGTTACAAAAAAATAAGGCCGACGGACTGTCGGCCTTTCTGGTACTGGGTAGGAGAATCGAACTCCTATTGCGAGATTGAGAATCTCGAGTACTAACCGTTATACGAACCCAGCGTTTCTCGTTGTTTGGGATTGCAAAGATACGTACTTTTTTTGGATTTCCAAATTTTTTTGAATCTCACTTCAGAAAAACGAAGAAAACTGCCAGGATAAGGCAGATGAAGGCGGCCAGGTGGTTCCAGTGAAGGGCCTCGCCCTTGAAACAGAGGGTGACGATGACGGTGAAGACGGTCAGGGAAATGACCTCCTGAATGACCTTGAGCTGCATAAGGTTGAAGGGACCTCCGTTGATGGACGAACCGATGCGGTTTGCCGGGACCTGAAGGCAATACTCAAAAAAGGCAATGCCCCAGGAGAAGAGAATGACCAGGATGAGCGGCCAGCCGTTAGAGATGTTCATTTCCTGGAGTTTCAGGTGGCCGTACCAGGCGAAGGTCATGCAGATGTTGGAACCGATCAGAAGCAATATGCACCAGAAAGCATTCATAGCCAATCAAGGAAATCTTGTTTTAAGCAGTTTATTATTATCCAATTACCAAATGAGCGGCAAAAATAGTAATTTTGCACAAATATTATTAAGGAATGACACTCATCAAATCAATTTCTGGAATCAGGGGCACCATAGGCGGACATCCGGGCGATGCGCTGACCCCGGTGGACATAGTCAAATTCACTTATGCATATTGTGTAAAACTGCGCGAAAGGCGCCCGAAGGCCGAAGGCGAACGCTACAAAGTCGTAGTCGGCAAGGATGCGCGAATCAGCGGCGAAATGGTCGAGAACCTGGTTGTCGGAACCCTGCTCGCCTGCGGTGTGGACGTGGTGAAGGCCGGCTTCGCTTCAACACCGACCACGGAAATGGCAGTCGTATTCGAAGAAGCCGACGGAGGCATCATACTCACCGCCTCGCATAATCCTAAACAGTGGAATGCGCTTAAACTGCTCAACGAAAAGGGCGAGTTCCTGAATGCGGCCGAAGGACAGGCCATACTTGACTGCGCCGAAAGCGAGGACTTCGATTTCTGCGACGTCGATTCCATAGGAGTGGTAGAGGAAACTGACTTCACCGACCGCCATATAGATGCTGTACTGGACCTGCCAGCCGTTGACTGCGAGGCAATACGGAAGGCCGGCTTCAAAGTCGTTCTCGATGCCGTGAACTCAGTTGGAGGCATAATAATGCCGCGTCTGCTCGAAAGACTGGGCGTGGAATGCGTGGGACTCAACTGCGAGCCTACCGGCCACTTCGCCCACAACCCGGAGCCGCTGCCGAAGAACCTCGAAGAACTTTCCCGCACCGTCGTCGAAAGCAAGGCGGATCTGGGCATATCCGTAGATCCGGATGTGGACAGACTGGCATTTATATGCGAAAACGGAGAGCCGTTCGTAGAGGAATATACGCTTGTCAGCGTGGCGGACTACCTGCTTGAATATGAAGTCGCCAATGGCGGAAAGCAGCTTGACACCGTATCCAACCTCTCCTCCACCAGGGCGCTCAGGGACGTCACCGAAAAGCACGGCGGCTGCTACCACGCGGCTGCGGTAGGAGAAGTGAACGTCACCACCGAGATGCATCGCGTGAACGCTCTCATCGGCGGCGAAGGCAACGGAGGAGTCATATATCCTGCCCTGCACAGCGGTCGCGACGCAATGGTCGGAGTGGCTCTCTTCCTGAGCAACCTCGCTCATAAGAAGCTGACTGTCAGCGAACTGAAGAAAACCTATCCGCAGTATGCCATAGCCAAGAACCGCATTGACCTTTCCGATACGGCGATGATAGACCGCATACTCAACGAAATCAAGAAAATCTACGCCGACGAGAATATCAACGACATAGACGGCGTGAAGATCAGTTTCGAACAGCAGCGTGAGTGGGTTCACCTTCGCAAATCCAACACTGAGCCAATAATACGCATATATGCCGAGGCCGCCACTCTCGAAAGGGCAGATGCCCTGGCCGGCAGCATAATAGAGATTGCTAAGCGCATAATAGGCTAGGCGATGTTCTCATTCAGGACCACAGCTCTCGAAGAGCAACTCGACAAGAGCCTCCAGGAAGGCAAGGTCGGCTGCTTCTGTACCCAGAACTGCTGGGATACGGAAAGGGGACGCTATATGTATGACATTTTCGCCGGGAGGGGCAATCTCAAGGCCATCTTCTCGCCTCGCGACACAGAGCTTACCCCAAACACCAACCACATTGACATAGATGTGGAACTGCTCAGGGAACTCAATGCCGTGGTCGTGGAGATACAGGATGTCGGCTCGCGTTACTTCAACTACAGCAAGGACCTTTTCCGGCTGATGCAGCTCCTGTCGGAGATGGAAGAGGCGCCGTCCCTGTACGTCGTGGACCATATCAATCCTGCCGGAAGGGTAGTCGAGGGCTCGATGCCGCAGACCGAAGTGGAAAAATATGTCCCGAAGGTCGCCCACAGGCACGGTCTGACCATAGGTGAGCTGGCCTACCTCTACCACAATGAAATAGGCGCGAGATACCCGCTGCACGTCATATCCGCCCTCGCGACAGACCAGAGCCGCCAGCTGATGCCGTGGACCATAGCGCCCTGCTCCGACATACCGGGCCTCTTTACCTGCGATATGTACAGCGGCGGCGGACTTTGGAACAATACCAACGTCTGCCCGGGCATAGGCACTGCAAGGCCTTACGAATATATAGGTTCTCCATATATCAAGACGCCTTCGGGCGAGGCGGTTCCTGCCCCGTCCGGCGTACTGATGCGTCCCTGCTCCTTTACGCCCGCTGCGGGCATATATGCAGACCGCAAGTGCTTCGGCTACCAGATAATGCTGCAGCCGGGCGCCGAGTACCATTCGCTGAACCACACTCTCCAGCTGATGCGCTGGTTCCATTCCAAATATGCGGAATTCCGTCTGGACGAGGGCTTCGCCGCCAAGCTTTCCGACCCGCTGCTGCTTGACTACGTGCTCGGAAAGGTGGAAACTGACGAGGCCAGGGAGCACGTGAAGCTTGAGGAACAGAAATGGATACGCAAGGCCCGCAAATTCCTGCTCTATGAGGATAGCCCTTACCGTATCAAGTAGCGGTCTGGCCGAAAAAAGTCGTGCGGAACTTTGCAATCAGTAGAAATTTGTCTATATTTGCGGTCCCAAAATAGTTAACTATTAATTCTTAAGAAAATGAAAAAAGGAACTCATCCCGAAACCTACCGTCTTGTAGCTTTCAAGGATATGTCGAACGACACCGTGTTCATCACACGTTCCTGCGCCTCCACCAGGGAGACCATCGTTTACGAGGGTGTTGAGTACCCGGTTGTCAAGGTCGAGATTTCTTCAGCTTCCCATCCGTTCTACACTGGCAAGATGAAGCTCGTTGACACCGCCGGTCGCGTCGATAAATTCTACTCAAGATACGGTAACAAGAAGAAGTAATGCAAACGACTTCATTTCTTTCAAAAATAAGAGTAACCTTGCTAACCTTGGTTACTCTTTTTGTTGTATCCTGTTCCGGAAACAGGGTGCAGACCGGGAATCTGGTCATTCTCCTGGTGGACGGCTGTTCCTCCTCCTCTCTGTCCGTGGCCCGCTGGTACCGCTCTGCGGTGGACTCCCTGCCACGTCAGCTCAATCTGGATCCCTATCTCTGCGGCTATGTCGATGTTTCAAGCAGCGTTTCTCCGATAACCGGTTCTTCCGAGTCTATGAGTGTCTTTATGACAGGGTACAGGACCGGCGCCGGCTACGTCTCCATGCTTCCTGCAGCCGGCCGTTACGGGGATATGCTTCCCGTTGACAGCAGCCGGGCATATCAGCCGCTCGCGACCATACTCGAGGCCGCAAAGGCTCAGGGCAAATCGAAGGGCATGGTTGTGACCGTGGAATATCTCCACGCCACTCCTGCAGCCTGTGCCGCCCACTCGAAGAGCCGTTATAAGAGGGATGCCATAGGCTGCCAGATAGCCTCTCAGAATCTCGACCTACTCTACGGAGGAGGCCGCTCCTATCTTAGCGATGATGTGCGCGGCATACTTGCCGAAAACGGCACTACCCTCATTGAAGACGACCTGGACGCCTTCCGTGCCTGTGAGGACCCGAGACAGTGGGCCATATTTGCAGATACGGATATGCGTTTCGAGATAGACAGGGACAGCACTCGCGAACCGTCGCTCGCCGAGATGACGGCCAAGGCACTGAGGCAGCTGTCGAAGAATCGCAAGGGTTTCTTCCTTATGGTGGAGGGCAGCAAGGTGGATTACGCCGCCCACGCCAATGACCCGGCTGCGCATATCAAAGACCTGCTCGCCTTCGACGACGCAGTGGGCGAGGTGCTCGATTTCGCCCGCAAGTATGGGAATACCACGGTAATCATCCTGCCCGACCACGGCACTGCCGGAATGACCATAGGCTCCGGACGCCTGGAGTACTATGCCGCCAAACCCCTTGCCGAGCATTTCGGACCAATTGCCGGATACAAGGCCTCGGCACAGTATCTCTCAGAGCTGATTATGGCAGCTCCTGCGGAGGATGTGAGGGGAATAGTCAGGGAGTATTGCGGCATCGAGATCAGCGCTGAAGAGGAAGCGCTGCTTCTTGAGCACAAGAACAATGTCACCGAAGACTATATGACTGCTCTGTATGATCCTACCCTTCAGGGAAAGATAGCACAGCTGATGTCAGGCAGGACGAACATAGGCTATTCCAGCGGCACTCATACGGCCGAGGATGTCTTTCTGGCCATTTCCGGAGGGATGGATAGCGAACACCGAACTTGCAAACTATATGACTGAAGTCCTCGGGATGGACGATCCTCTCGATTCGCTTACGGCCGATTACTTCTGCAAGGCATCGGAACTCTTCGAGGGATATGAGTGCAGCGTGGAAGGGGATACTCTTACGGTAAGAAGCGCCTCGCACACACTCAGCATTCCGGCCAACCGTTCCTGGGTGATGGTGGATTCCCTCAAAAAGGAAATCCCCTCCGTCACCGTTCTGGCCGAAGGGGAATTCTATGTCAACCGCAGTCTGAAACAGCTTCTGTAAGACTCAGACTCTGATCAATTCGTACTGCCTGGAGCCCAGCCCTATCTTTTCGGCGTGTTCCAGGCAGGATTTGTATTCGGACTCGGGGTTGTTGTTGCAGAAGTGGTCGTGAAGGTCCACGAAGCCCGGAGCGTGGATATGGTCGCCGAGCTGGCTGTTCTCGAACGGAGTCTGCTTCAGACAGATGTCCACGCAGGCCTGGTCCAGGGCAAGCGGGTCGAAGGAACAGAGCATTCCCACATCCGGTATTATAGGGGCGTCGTTTTCCTGATGGCAGTCGCAGTTCGGAGAGACATCGACTATGAGGGATATGTGGAACTGAGGGCGTCCGTCAACCACGGCCTTGGTATATTCGGCCATCTTGCGGTTCAGGTCGCACATTGCACCGTCGTTTTCGAATATGATAGCGTCGAAATTGCAGGCTCCCAGACAGCGTCCGCAGCCCACGCAGTGCTCCCTGTCTATGCCCATCTTGCCTTTTTCGGCGTTGAAGACAAGTCCGCCGTTCGCGCATTCCTTCATACAGCGACGGCATCCGCGGCAGAGATTTTCGTCTATATACGGCTTGCCGCTGCTGTGCTGCTCTTTCTTGCCGGCACGCGAACCGCAGCCCATGCCTATATTCTTGATTGTGCCGCCGAAACCGGTCATTTCGTGGCCTTTGAAGTGGGTGAGGCTGATGAAGACGTCCGCGTCCATTATTGCGCGGCCTATCTTTGCCGCCTTCACGTATTCGCCGCCTTTGACTTCGACCTCCACGTCATCGGTGCCCTTGAGACCGTCTCCGATTATTATTGGACAGCCTGCCGCCAGAGGTGTGAAGCCGTTTTCCCAGGCGCAGTAGAGATGCTCGAGCGCGTTCTTCCTGTAGCCCGGATACATTGTGTTGCAGTCCGTGAGGAAAGGTTTGCCACCAAGTTCCCTGACAACATCCACAACGGCTCTCGCCCAGTTCGGACGCAGGAAACTGATGTTCCCGTGCTCGCCGAAGTGCATTTTGATTGCGACGAACTTGCCGTCCAGGTCCAGGTCGGCTATCCCGGCACGGCGTATCATCTTCTGTAACTTCTTCAGGACGCTGTCACCATAGGCGGGCGTCCTGAAGTCGGTAAAATATACTTTTGATTTTTCTCCCATCAAATCATCAGAGCTGCCACGAGGGCGAGGATGGCGTAGAACTCAGGGAGAGCGGCGTAGATCATGGTGTTGGTCTGTACATCGTGACCCTGGCTGATGCCTACGATACCATTTGCGCAGACCTGACCCTGGCGTATTGCGGAGAAGAGGCATACGAGGCCTACAGAGATGCCTACACCGAAGAGCATTGCTCCGTCGGCAGCGAAATCCTTACCCATCCACATCAGGAAGGCTACGAAACCGTAGAGACCCTGGGTAGCGGGCATCGCAGACAGAATCATATAGCTGGAAGACTTCTCAGGATTTTTCTTGAGAGCGCCTTCAGCTGCGTTACCAGCGATTGTCGTTCCTATGGAGGAACCTACACCGGCGAGGCCGAGCATAAGGCCGAGGCCGAGATAACCAAGAATTGTGTTTAACATAATGTAAATTGATTTATTTGTTTGTTATTTCTTTAAAGGGTTGTATTTGAGTCCTTTGCCTTCATATCCGCTGTTCTTGAAGTACTCTACGAAAGTGAGTCGCAGAGGGTGAACGAATGCGCCGAGGCAGGACATAAGGAGATTCAGCACGTGGCCGAAAAGAAGTATGATCACGAAAGGCAGCCACTGCCAGCTCGGGTTGTCGCCCAGAACCATCTGGCCCAGATTGTTGAAGGCTCCTCCGAGCATTCCTCCGGCAAGTCCGAGGGCATAGAGACGTATGTAGGAGAGCACGTCTCCGAGTATGCCCGTAGCCATATTGTAGGTGTCCCAGAGGCCGGCTCCTATATTGATGAGAGGATTGCGTCCCGGCTTGTTGAAGATGAATATGGCGAGGGCGGAGATGACGCCGATGACAATCACAAGCACCTTGGTCGCCATTTCAGGCAGCAGTCCCAGCATAGCGCCGGCAGCAGTGATTATGCCTCCGAGTATGAGTATGAGCCAGCCCCAGGTGCTGATGTTGTTCCTGAAACCGAAACGCTTGGTGTAGAGCAGCGCCTTTATGGTCATTGCCAGGCAGATGTGGAATACACCTATGCCCAGGGCCAGCACCATCTGGAGGGCGTAGCTTGAGCCCATCACTTCGACATTGCCTGTGAGCATCAGGTCCTTGAGGCACTGAGGCATCCAGCTCAGGGAAGTCAGATCGACTCCGAAGGCGGTTCCCAGGAAGAAACCTACTACGGCAGTGGCGGCGCCCAGCACGGCAATCAGCTTGCCAAGGCCGTCGAACATGCTGATATTGACAATCTTCTTGTCCTGAAGTATGCCGTAGATGATGAGGACGAGGCCGTAGCCTGCGTCACCCATGCAGAGGGCGAAGAAGAGCAGGAAGAATATGGACAGCACAGGAGTAGGGTCCCATTCTCCATATACAGGCATTCCGTACATCCCGGTCAGGCACTCGAAGAGTTTGCTGAAACCGTTGTTTTTCAGTTTGATAGGAGGATTGTCCTCCTCTCTGGCCTCTTCCTTGATGCAGACCGCGTCGAGTTTTGCGAATGCCTCGTCCAGTCTCTGTTCTTCTTCGGCGGGGGCGAAGCCCTCGTAGCAGCAGAGCAGACCTTCCGCGGCCTCTTTGCCGCTGCCGGATGCTATCCTGCGGTCGAGTTCAGCGCTCTTGCGCTTCAGGC
>SFJN01000139.1 GCA_004555055.1 Bacteroidales bacterium
GTCGAACTTCGCACCCGCCTTGGAGCATTTCTTGAGGTCGAACTTCTCCACCATCTCCTCGAGGGTCATGATTTCCTTTCCGTCGCCGGGATTCCATCCCAGGAGTGCGAGGAAGTTGAGGACGGCCTGGGGCAGATAACCCTGTTCGCGGTATCCCATGGAGTCGTTTCCGGACTTCGGGTCGTGCCATTCGAGAGGGAATACAGGGAATCCGAGTTTGTCACCGTCGCGCTTCGAGAGTTTGCCGTTTCCTGTAGGTTTGAGGAGGAGTGGCAGGTGTGCGAACCGGGGCATGGTGTCCTGCCATCCGAATGCGCGGTAGAGGAGAACGTGCAGTGGTGCACTGGGGAGCCATTCCTCGCCACGGATGACATGTGTGACCTCCATCAGATGGTCGTCGACGATGTTGGCCAGGTGATAGGTAGGCAGGTCGTCGGCACTCTTGTAGAGCACCTTGTCGTCGAGGATGGAAGAGTTGATGACCACATCGCCGCGGATCATGTCGTCGACATGGACATCCTCGCCGGGTTCAATCTTGAAGCGCACGGTATAGGGCGTGCCGGCCTCGATGCTGTGTCTCCTCTTCGCCGAGGCTGAGGCTGTTGCGCATGCTGAGGCGTGTGGAGGCATCGTATTGGAAGTTTTCCACCTCCTTGCGCTTTGCATCCAGTTCTTCGGGTGTGTCGAAGGCGATGTATGCCCGTCCGTTGTCGAGGAGCTGGTGGACATACTTGCGGTAGATGTCGCGGCGTTCGCTCTGGCGGTACGGACCGTGTTCGCCACCGAAGGACACACCTTCATCAAAACGGATGCCGAGCCATTTGAAGGATTCGATGATATAATCTTCGGCACCGGGTACAAGTCGCTGGGAGTCGGTGTCTTCGATGCGGAATATAAGTTCGCCGCCATGCTGGCGTGCAAAGAGATAGTTGTAGAGTGCGGTGCGTACGCCGCCGATGTGGAGGGGGCCCGTAGGGCTCGGTGCAAACCGTACGCGGACTTTTTGTGACATATTTATGGATATATATTGTTTTCTGATTTAAGAAAAGCAACGGGAAAGGATATTTCTCTCTCCCGTCGGTTTTCATGCAAAATACCACATCACCATCACCTGTGCGACGATGACACGGAGGAACATGGCGAGAGGATATACTGTGACGTATGCCACCGAAGCCTTGTCGCCCGGCATGTTGTCGTTGACGTATCCCAGAGCGATAGGGTTTGCCATGGCTCCGCAGAGCATTCCTGCCGTGCTTTCGGGCGACTGTCCGCATCGTACGACGGCGATGACGGCGACGAGTGCCACGGGCAGGGTGCAGATAAGGAAAGCGGCAAGAATCCACCATAGTGCGGCAGGCTGCATGACGGTGGCGATGAATTCGCTGCCCGAACTGAGTCCGAGACACGCCAGGTAAGTGGTGAGTCCGAGGCTGCGGAGCATGAGGTTGGCGGAGGTGGTGGTGTAGCTTACCATATGGAGTTGCGGACCGTACGAGCCGATGAGGATGCCCATGATGACGCTGCCTCCTGCCAGTCCGAGGCGCAGGGGATAGTCGAGTCCCACCTCGATGGGTAGTGCGCCGAGGATGAGTCCGAGGAAGATGCCGACGAAGATGGCCACCATATTGGGGTCGTCGAGGTTCTTCACCACGTTTCCCACCTCTTTGCTGACGTGTGCGATGCCCTTTTCCGTGCCTACGACATTGATGCGGTCGCCTAATCGGAGCCTGAGGTTCGGTGTGGCGACAAACTGCAGTCCGGCACGTTTCACGCGAGTGACGGTGACGCCGTAGCGTTCGCGGAAATGAAGGGATGAGATGAGGCGTCCGTTGATTTCGGGCCGTGTGATGACGATGCGCTGTGCCACGAGGTTCTTGTCGAGGGTGTTCCAGTCGATGCCGGCCTTGTTCCAGTCCGTCTCGTCGAGTTGTCCGAAGTAGATGGTCAACTGTTCCACATGCGTTTTTTCGGTGATGACGAGTATGCGGTCGTCATCCTGCAGTGTGGTGTCGGCCGCCGGCATCAGTGTTTCGCCGTTTCGCCAAAGGCGGCTGACGACGAAAGGTATGTGGCTTTGTGCCGCCACATCGTGGAGCGTCTTTCCGCAGATGGCAGGGTTCTTGACGTGGAACGAGAAGACGGTAGCCTGTTTTTTCTGTTCTTTTTCCACGCTGTGGTCGTGCGCCACGAGCCACCGTTTCATCAGTGCGATGACGATGATGACTCCCACGGTTCCGATGGGGTATGTGACGGCGCATGCGAGTGCGGCCACGGCATCGGGCTGGCGGAGGTCGTGTAGCGTCTGCTGTGCGGCACCGAGAGCGGGGGTGTTGGTGGTGGCTCCGCAGAGCACGCCCATGGCGTCGGCAATGGGCATCCATCCCATGAGGATGACTCCGAGGGTCATTGCTGTTCCGAGCACGAGAATGGCGATGCCCAGTGCGTTGAGCACGCCGCCTCCGCTACGGAATGCGCTGAAGAATCCCGGACCCACCTGCATGCCGAGGGCATAGATGAAGAGTACGAGTCCGAAACTCTGTGCGTATGCCAGCATCTGTCCGTCAATCTCAAGTCCCAAGGCTCCGGCTGCGATGCCTGCGAAAAAGACGAAGGTGCTGCCCAACGTCAGTCCCCGCAGACGGAATTTCGCCAGCGACAGGCCCAAGGCACAGATGGCAGAGATGATGGTCACTGCCTGCAAGGGAGATGGGGTGAGTATGAAGTCAACGAGCCACATGAGACGGTGTATACGGGAAATCTCGCGGAAAGGTTTTCCGGTTTTTGGATAAGAATCAAATGCAAAGGTAGTGCAAAAATGCCGGTTTACATCTTAAATAAGGTAAAAATTTCCATTGTATATTTGTTGTTTATGGAAAATTGAACTACTTTTGCACTGCTTTTTACATTATGCCTGCCAAAGCGATGTTGAAGAATGCGTCCAGACGTCCGGGTGGCGGTTTATGCACCATCCTCCCCCCCCCTCGTCCCCTGACGCGGCAACGGTGGGTAAGAAAGCATGTCGTGAAACAGCATGGACAATGCAGGTAAACACTCCTAAATAAGCATGAAGAAAGTAGATTTGTTAGACCGTAAGATTCTCCGGGTGATTTCCGTCGATGCCCGCAGGAGTTTCAAGGAAATTGCCGAGCAATGCGGTGTGTCGCGAGCGGCCATCCACCAGCGTGTGGTGCGGATGTTCGACCGTGGCACCATCACCGGAAGCGGATATCAGATAAATCCCAAATACCTGGGTTTCGGAACCTGTTCGTATATCGGCATCAGGCTTGAGAAGGGCAGCATGTACAATGCCGTGGTGCAGGAACTGATGAAGATTCCCGAGGTGGTGGAATGCCATTTCACGACAGGCCCCTACACCATGCTCATCAAGCTGTATTCGCGCGAGAACGAGCATTTGAAGGATTTGCTCAACAACCGCATACAGGAGATTCCCGGCGTCAACTCCACCGACACCATGATCAGCCTTGAACAGAGCATCCAGCGCAACATTCCCATCAGCATCGCCAATGATGAGGACGATGATGAGGAACTGTCCCAGAACGGAATGGCGCTCACTGACGAAACGGACGAATAATGGGGGGACAGGTTCTGCAAGCCACAGTACGTTGACAAGGGTGCGTGAGTGCCATGTAAGACTGGGTTGCAGAGCCTGTCTTTTTAACATATTTTCAGTAGCATACAATAATGCCATCACTCTATTTCGAAGGCGCCCTGCTGGGGCTTTGCACTTTCCTTATCATCGGTCTGTTCCATCCCATCGTCATCAAGGGGGAGTATTATTTCGGCACCCGCTGCTGGTGGGTGTTCCTCTTCTCCGGCATCCTTTTTCTGGCGGGAGCCCTGCTGGTTTCCGACCTCTTCTGGAGTGCCATCCTCGGCATCACCGGTTTTTCGTGCCTGTGGAGCATCCTCGAGATCTTCGAACAGCGCGAAAGG
Source organism: Bacteroidales bacterium (assembly GCA_004555055.1). Classification (GTDB taxonomy): domain Bacteria; phylum Bacteroidota; class Bacteroidia; order Bacteroidales; family Bacteroidaceae; genus Alloprevotella. Next base: position 3,955 of record SFJN01000139.1, read on the forward strand.
GTGCGTAAGGGATGGTTCCCGAAAAATCCGAAGCGGAAGTACCGCGACTGAACACCACGGTTGTCCGTGTGATAATAACTTGCATAACTTGAATAATATGTCACGTCCCATTATAGGCATCACCACGAATCTCGGTGCCAAGGGTGCCGAACTGGCCCAAGGCTATTGGCAGAGCGTCCGTCGCGCCGGCGGCACACCTCTGCTGCTGCCTCCCACCGACGACCGTGAGGAACTGCTGTCGCAGGTGGAACAGCTCGACGGCCTGCTGCTCTCCGGCGGCGGCGACATAAATCCCCTCCTCTGTGGCGAGGAGCCCATCCCCGAACTCGGAGGCATCTGTCCCGAGCGCGACGGCTACGAACTCGCACTCCTCGACGAGGCACTCCGTCGCGGCATCCCCATCCTCGGCATCTGCCGTGGTATGCAGATGCTCGCCCTGGCGGCAGGCGGACGCATCGCGCAGGACATGGCGGCATGGCTCCGGAAAAACGGCGGAAGCCGCCCTGCGGAAATGCTGAAACACAGTCAGGACGCGCCGCGATGCTGTGCCACACACCATGTGGAAATCGTCCCCGGCAGCCAACTGTCGGCGATGGTGGCAGGCGGACGCATAGCCGTAAACTCCTTCCACCACCAGGCCGTCACCGACAGCGGAAGCCTGAAGGTGGTGGCACGCGCCGCCGACGGTTTCATCGAAGCCATCGAAACGCCCTTCCCCGTGGGCTATGCCCTCGGCGTGCAGTGGCATCCCGAATGTATGGACGATGCCGCCAGCCGCAGCATCTTCGAGGGATTTGTGGCGAAGGCCGCCCTCTACTGCCGGGCCGTCGAACTCCACGGAAGCATTACATCGCTCGACAGCCATTGCGACACCCCTATGTGCTTCGACGCCGCCATACGCCAGGCGGGAGGCGACGAGTGCAGGGGCCTCGACTTCAGCCGGAAGGACCCCGCTCTCTGCAAGGTCGATGCCGGACGGATGGACATCGGCCGCCTCGACGAAACCTACATGGTGAGCTACATCCCCCAAGGTCCGCGAAGCCCTGAAGGCTATGCCGCCGCTCGCCGGCAGGTGGAGGACACCTTCCGCCGCCTCGACCTGATGGAGGAGGTCACCCCCGGCCTGCGCGGACGTGTGCACCGCGGCATCGAGAACGGCTACGCCCTCGGATTCGACACCTCGCTCATCGCACACTACAAGGCACTGGGATGCGAATACATCACCCTCTGCCACAACGGCCACAACGACATCTGTGACTCTGCGCGGCCAAAACAGGGAGAGCCGCAGGAGGAACATGGCGGACTTTCGGACTACGGACACCGTGTGGTGGAAGAGATGAACCGCTGCCATATGCTCATTGATGTGAGTCACGCTTCGGAAAAGACCGTCATGGATGTCCTTGCCCACAGCCGCCTGCCCATTGCCGCCACCCACACCTGCTGCCGCAGTCTGTGCAACCATCCCCGCAATCTTTCCGACAGCACGTTGCAGGCTATTGCCGAGGCTGGAGGTGTGGTACAGTGCACCATGTACGGCGGATTCTGCGCCCTCGACCATCCCGAGGACTATGGCATCGCGAACGACCAGAACCCCTCCATCCTCACCTTTATGGTGCATTTGCGGCACCTCATCCGTCTGTGCGGCATCGACCATGTGGGCATCGGCAGCGATTTCGACGGCGACGGCGGAGTGCCCGGGCTCGACGATGTGGCAAGCATGCTGAAAATCACACAGATGCTCCTCGCTGAGGGCTTCTCCGACGACGACATCTGCCGTCTCTGGGGCGACAACTTCCGCCGCGTGCTACATGCCGTATAAATGGAGGGGGAGTCCATGCCCGTAGTATACGTATGTACTAAGAAAGTAGTATACGTATGTATAAGAAAATAGAGAGAAAAAAATCGGAAAAAAATGAAAAAGACAATCTGCAGCACACCTCTGAAACATATCCCCTTTGTCCTTCCAGCCCTCTGCATCCTCCTTACCATCCTCACCGCCTGCAAGGGTCAGAAGACGGCGGCCGACAATGCCCCCGCCATCGACTCCTCGCGCATCTGCCAGGTACGCTTCTGCGCCGACAGTGCATTCCGCTTCGTTGAGGAACAGTGCAGTTTCGGACCCCGTGTGCCCAACTCCCAGGCCGCCGCACGCTGTGCCGACTACATAGAGCGGAAATTCACCGCATACGGCATGAAGGTGACGAACCAGCGCACCACCATCACCGCGTGGGACGGTCAGAAACTGCAGTGCCGCAACATCATTGCCGCCTACAAACCCGAACAGGCGGAGCGCGTCATCCTCTGTGCCCACTACGACAGCCGGCCATGGGCCGACAATGACCCCGACGAGACAAAGCGCCGCCAGCCCGTGATGGCTGCCAACGACGGAGCATCGGGAGTGGCAGTGATGCTCGAAGTGGCACGCCTGATCCGGGAGGTGAATCCCAAGGTGGGGGTCGACTTCATCTGTTTTGACCTCGAAGACTACGGTGCTCCCGACTGGGCACCTGCCGAGGTGCAGCAGGCGGGCGACACCTGGTGCCTCGGAAGCCAGTACTGGAGTGCCAATCCCCACGTCGAGGGCTATACCGCACGCTACGGCATACTCCTCGACATGGTGGGCGGCCGTGGCGCCACCTTCGCCCACGAAGGCTTCTCGCTGCGCTATGCCCAAAGCATCGTCGTACGCCTGTGGGAGGCTGCCACACTCGCCGGAGCCGCCACGTATTTCCCCAACACCCCCGGAGGATACATCACCGACGACCATGTGCCCATGAACGAGGTGGCGATGATACCCACCGTCGACGTGGTGCCCTACATCGAAGAGGGCGACAGCAACTTCGGTCCCACCTGGCACACCACGCAGGATACCCCCGAAAACATCGATCCCGAAGTACTCCGTGCCGTAGGGCAGACCCTCCTGCAGATGCTCTCGGAGGAAGAGTGAAATCCGCCCCCCCCTGAGCGGATGTCTGGGAACACGCTGCACACACAATGGAGGCACCTCCCCGGTCATTGTTCCGGAACGGTGCCTCCATTTGTTTGTTTTTATGTTTTA
>SFJN01000140.1 GCA_004555055.1 Bacteroidales bacterium
GAAGTGCTCGTCATCAGCGTCACCGGAAACACCATCTACAGCCAGGCTACACGCACCAACCCCAACCGCATCGCTCGCCACCGCAGCCACGACGGCGGACTTACGTGGGACGCACCGGAAGAAATCACCGAAAGCATCTACGCGCTCTTCGACACCGGAAACGTCGTACAGAGCATGTTCGTGGGCAGCGGAAAAATCTGCCAGAGCAAGACCGTGAAGGTGGGCTCGCACTACCGACTCTATGCCGCACTCTGCGCCAAGCCCAACGGCAACCGCGTCATCTATTCCGACGACTTCGGACAGACATGGAAGGCCCTCGGCGGTGCATCGGCACTACCCGTACCTAACGGCGACGAACCCAAATGCGAGGAACTACCCGACGGACGCATCCTCATCTCCTCCCGCTGCGCATCGGGACGCTACTACAACATCTACTCCTTCACCGACACCGAAAAGGCCGAAGGCGAATGGGCTTCGCAGACCTTCTCGGGAAGCGGCAACAACGGTATCGCCATCGGCGGCAACAGCACGAACGGCGAAATCCTCATCGTACCTGCCGTACGCAACGAGGACGGAGCGGAAGTGTACGTCGCACTCCAGTCGGTGCCCATGGCAGGCTCGCGCAGCAATGTCGGGATCTTCTACAAGGAGCTCTACAACGCCAACGACTGGAAGGACGTCGCATCGTTCGCAAAGGACTGGGACGGCTCGCTGCAGGTAAGCTACACCACATCGGCCTACTCCACCATGTGCCTGCAGAAGGACAACAAGATCGGATTCTTCTTTGAGGAGAACTACCGCTACATCGGCAAGAAGGACGGCCACAACAACGACGGGTACGACGGCATCTACATACCCATCACGCTCGATAAGATTACCGACAAGGCATACAGCGTCAAACGCGACATCGACCGCAAGGCCATCCTACAGCGTTTTTTTGAGGAGCTGCTGCAGAATTCCACGCTGAGCGACGCCATCAAGGCGAAACTGCAGCAGGCCATCGAAGCGCTGAGCACCGACCCCACATTCTCCGAAACCGACCTCATACGTAACCTTCTGGCCGGCAACGACCCTGAACAGGTCGACTTCACCGAAGAGATGAAGGCTGCACTCCTCGAAGCTGCCGAACTGCTCGCAAAGACCGGAGTGGGATACCCTGCTCCCGAAGCTGCCGAACGCAAGGCGCTCGAAGAGGCTGCAGAAGAGGCTGAAGGAAAGACCGGAAACTCCACCGTCACACGCGATGACCTCAATGCCTTCAACGCGCTGGTCGATGACTATGTGGCATGCGAAGACATCGAAATGCCTGTAGAAGGCAAAAGATACACCATCACATGCGTCAGCCGCAGCGGGGTAAAGGCATACATGAACTACGACAACGGCAGCGACAAATACGTCATCACACCCACCGACGGCGACAACTCTCTCTATCCCGACTATGCCACCTTCACCGTCTACAACGGAAAGACCGAAGGCAAATACAACTTCGTCGACTTCGGCGGTAGCTTCCTCGTCTTCAGAGGTGCCGACACCGGAGGTTCTGCCAACGGCTACAACTCCAACAAGGGATATACCGACTACTATGCTTCGGCGGCAGAACTCGCCGTGCAGAAACTTGCCGGACCACAGGTGGCAGGCACACCGCGCGAACGCTTCGGATACGTCACCCTCAGCGGTGAGCGCGCTGATGCCAGCAAGACGGGATACTTCGTCATCAAGAACGGCGACACCTACGACGGAGCTGGCGATGCATACTTCAACGACACGTTCTCTTCGGCACTCCTCATCGAGGAGGCTACCATAAAGGTCGGCATATCTGCAACGGACATCGATACCACGTTCGCAAAAGCATGCTACGACATGCAGGGACGCCGCACCACGCCCGCAGAGAAGGGAATTTACATCATCAACGGACAGAAGACCATCGTAAGATAAATCCACATCCCTTTTCTGACTGGGGGGGGTGTGCCACCAATGGGACGAGACATCCTGACATTATCATGCCTCCCCCCCCCATTCATGGCACACCCCCATGATGATCATCGACGAAAGCACCGCCGTCGACACACGGTCGGCTGCACAGCAATTCCGCTTCGACGGTCACACACTTTGCACCGCACAACCCATGCGGCTCTATATCTATAATGCCGCAGGCACCATCGTAGACCGTACAGACTTCACCGACCGCTACTCCTTCGGACATTTCACACCCGGCACCTACATTATCAAAGGTGTGGACGACCTCGGAAAAAACCTGCAACTGGAGTATCTCGTCACCCGCAACACCAAGGGAAACTGAGGGACATTGCCAAACCACACTTTGCTTTCTCAACATTTCAAGAAATAAGGGGAAATATGCATATTGGATGAATTTTGTGGAATATTAGGAATATTTCGACCAGAAAACTGCACACTTCGATGCAAAATGCGTAATTTTGCACACGATTTTCATCTTTCATCCCCATTTCTCAGCCAATGTCCATCAGCAAAACCAGACAGAAACTCATTGATGTAGCCCGCGAACTCTTTGCCACCAAAGGCATTGAGGCAACGACCATGAACGACATTGCCACTCAATCGGGACGCGGACGCCGCACACTCTATACCTACTTCCGCAACAAGGAGGAGATTTATGGTGCAGTAGTGGAAAGCGAATTGGAATACATCTCCCGCGAGATGGACAAGGTGGTACAGGCAAAGATTGCACCGGAAAAGAAAATCGTGCAGGTGGTATACAAGCACCTCAGCCTCATTGCCGACATCGTAAAACGAAACGGCAACATCAATGCCGAGTTCTTCCGCGACATCAATAAGGTGGAACGCACCCGTAAGAAGTTTGATCTTGAAGAAATCTTCGCCATCCGTTCCATTCTGAAACAAGGTGTTGAAGAAGGAAAATTCCAGGTAGACCACGTCAACCTCACCGCCGACATCATCCACTTTGCCATCAAGGGCATGGAAGTGCCCTACATCTTCGACAAGGTGGGCACCGGCATCAGCGTAGAGGACAGCATCCCCCTGGCCGAACGCATCATCTGCCGAGCCCTTGGCGTGAAGGAAGCCTGACCTCATGCACAGGACATGAAAGGATACCGCATAATTTGAAACACATTATATTATAAATAAATATATGGGACTTTTAACAGGAAAAGTTGCTCTCATCACCGGTGCTGCACGAGGCATCGGTAAGGGACTCGCTCTCAAATTCGCCGCCGAAGGCGCAGACATCGCATTCACCGACCTCGTTCTCAACGACGAAATGAAGGCCGGACTCGAAGCTACCCGTCAGGAAATCGAAGCCCTCGGTGTTACCTGCCGCGCTTACGCCGGAAATGCAGCTGACTTCAACGAAACCGAAGCCGTGGTAAAACAGATTCACGAAGACTTCGGACACATCGACATTCTTGTAAACAACGCCGGAATCACCAAGGACGGACTCATGCTCCGCATGACCGAGGCACAATGGGATGCCGTACTCAACGTAAACCTCAAGTCGGCATTCAACTTCATACATGCCCTGCTCCCCATCATGATGCGCCAGCGTGACGGTCGCATCATCAATATGAGTTCCGTTGTCGGTGTACACGGTAACGCCGGACAGGCCAACTATTCCGCCTCCAAGGCAGGTATGATTGCACTGGCCAAGAGCGTGGCACAGGAAATGGGAAGCCGCGGCATCCGCGTCAATGCCATTGCACCTGGATTCATTGAGACTGCCATGACGCAGCAGCTCCCTGAGGAGGTGCGCAAGGACTGGATGAAGAAGATTCCTCTTCGCCGTGGCGGACAGGTGGAAGACATCGCCAACGTGGCACTCTTCCTCGCATCCGACCTCTCAAGCTATGTCTCCGGACAGGTTATCCAAGTTGACGGCGGAATGAATATGTAATTCTCTATACTGCGGGCATAACGTCCGTAAAATCAAGGCTTTGAAGGGCTAAGGCTCTCCAAAGCCTTTGGTGTATAAAAAGCCTATGAACGTTATCTACGAAGACAACCACATCATCATCGTCAACAAGGATGCCGGCGAAATCGTGCAGGGCGACAAGACTGGCGACCGGACGCTGGCCGACGAGGTGAAACAATACATCAAAGAGAAATACGCCAAACCCGGGGCCGTGTTTCTCGGCACCGTACACCGCCTCGACCGCCCCGTGAGCGGCATCGTCGTCTTTGCACGGACATCGAAGGCACTCTCGCGGATGAACGAAATGTTCAAAAAAGGCGAAGTGCACAAGACATACCATGCCATCGTGCCCCGCGAAGCGGAAAACCCTACAAAAGGCATGGTCGAACGGCAACGGCTCGACGAAGGCATCACGCTGAAACACTATCTCACCCGCAACGAACGACAAAACAGGGCCTATGCCTTCAACCGTGAGACACCGGGAGCAAAACTTGCCATTCTCGACGTCCGACGCATTGCAATGGCAGAACGGCTGCAGATGCTGGAAATCAACCTGCACACCGGACGCCACCACCAGATACGCTGTCAGCTATCGGCCATCGGACTACCCATACGCGGAGACCTCAAATACGGTGCACCGCGCTCCAATCCCGACGGCAGCATCTGTCTGCATGCACGGCATGTAGAATTCCTGCACCCCGTATCGAAGCAGCAAATCAGCGTCACCGCTGACTACCCATCCCTCAGCATTTGGGATATCTTCCGCAACGAAGCATAGCCACCACCATAGAAACCGGGCAAAGGAACCCGACAATCTCTTTGCAGACCCATCAACGCCCCTCCGGAGACATTGAAAAGAGGAAAAGGGAAAAAGAACATGAAAGGATGCAAAAAAGATTGACAAAACGCAGGAAGCTCAAAAGAAATTAGTAATTTTGCACGCAAAATTGCAAACATTCACCGGATTTCACCCTCCGAAAACCAAACGACCCATAACAGCAATGCGAAAAGTCACACTCGTGCTCAGCGACGGCACAAGATTCCACGGCACAAGTTTCGGATACGAAGCACCTGTGGCAGGAGAAGTAGTGTTCAACACTGCCATGACGGGATACCCCGAAAGCCTTACCGACCCCTCCTATGCCGGACAACTGATGACACTCACCTATCCACTCGTAGGCAACTACGGTGTACCGGGATTCAGCGTGGAAGGCAATGGGCTTGCCACCTTTATGGAAAGCGACAAAATCTATGCACGCGCCATCATCGTTAGCGACTATTCAGAAGAATACTCACACTGGAACGCAAAAGAGAGTCTGGCAGAATGGCTCAAACGCGAACACGTGCCCGGAATTACAGGCATTGACACCCGACAGCTTACCAAGGTGCTGCGTGAGCACGGAGTGATGATGGGAAAAATACTCTTTGACGACGAGCCAGACAACATTCCCGAAGCATCCTACGAAGGCGTGAACTTCGTGGAACAGGTCAGCTGCAAGGAAATTGTGGAATACAAAGCCGCAGAATACACCGCCGCTGACGCCGACCATCTCACACCCCTGAGAAAGCCCAACGGCAAGAAAGTGGTACTTGTGGACTGCGGCGTAAAGAACAACATCATCCGCTGCCTTCTGCGTCGTGGCGTCGATGTCATCCGTGTTCCCTGGGACTACGACTTCAACACCTTGGAGTTCGACGGACTTTTCCTTGCCAATGGTCCCGGCGACCCCGACACCTGTTCGGTAGCAGTGGAAAACATACGCAAGTTCCTCGCCACCACACCCATAAAGCCCTGCATGGGCATATGTATGGGCAACCAACTCCTCTCGAAAGCGGCAGGAGCCACCATCTACAAACTCAAATACGGTCACCGTTCCCACAACCAACCCGTGCGGATGGTAGGGACAGAAAAGTGCTTCATCACCAGCCAGAACCATGGCTATGCAGTGAAGACCGACACTCTCAGCAACGACTGGGAACCTTACTTCATCAACATGAACGACGGCTCGAACGAAGGCATACGGCACAAGACAAACCCCTGGTTCTCCGCACAGTTCCACCCCGAAGCCTGCTCCGGACCCGTGGACACAGAGTTCCTGTTTGATAAATTTGTTGATTTGCTCTAATCACTGACCACTAACCACTAACTACTCAATGAAGAAAGTTCTTATTCTCGGTTCCGGTGCCCTCAAGATTGGTGAGGCAGGTGAATTTGACTACTCCGGCTCGCAGGCGCTGAAAGCCCTGCGCGAGGAAGGTATCTATACAGTGCTCATCAACCCTAATATCGCCACGGTGCAGACCAGCGAGGGCGTAGCAGACAAGATTTATTTCCTGCCCGTCTCCCCGTTCTTCGTAACCAAAGTAATAGAGAAAGAGCGCCCCGATGGCATTCTGCTCTCTTTTGGCGGACAGACAGCCCTCAACTGCGGTGTGTCGCTTTACCAAGACGGCACGCTGGAGAAATACGGCGTGCAGGTGCTCGGCACACCCGTGCAGGCTATCATTGACACCGAAGACCGCGAACTCTTCGTGGAGCGTCTGAACGAGATAGAGGTGAAGACCATCAAGAGCGAGGCATGCCTCACTATCGAGGAGGCGCGAGCTGCCGCACAACGCTTGGG
>SFJN01000141.1 GCA_004555055.1 Bacteroidales bacterium
AGGAAGGTGAGTGGAAACGGTACAGTTCTTCACGCTGACAGATGAACATCACACGCGAATGGCTGTCCTCGTTGTTCAGATATTCAATATATCCTGCACTCTGCAATATGCGCAACGACGAATCTACCACAGCAGCCTGGTGATGGAAGGCCTTGCAGAAACGGAAAAGGTCAAAATCGTAGGATACGTTTTCGCCGTCTCCCACTGCAAGCTGAAAGAAACTTCCAAGGTCTTCATAGATGCCCCGGATAGTTCTCTTCAAGGGGAACCCCTCTGCACAGCGCTGCGAAAGACGGTTGATTTCCTTGTTATCGACAATCAATACAGCTTCCGCAGGTTTGCCGTCACGTCCGGCGCGACCGGCTTCCTGGAAATAGGCTTCAACGGAGTCGGGGGCTTCGATATGGAACACATTTCGAACATCCGGTTTGTCGATACCCATACCGAAGGCATTGGTAGCTACCATCACGCGCACACGGTCTTCCTCCCACATCCGCTGACGTGCGTTGCGGTCGTTCTGCACCAGTCCCGCATGGTAATACAGTGCCATGATTCCCTCGCTCATAAGCACATGGGCCAGTTCCTCAGCCCGCTTGCGGCTCCGGGTATAGACAATTGCAGAACCTTCGGTATGTTTCAAAAGGTAGATAAGGGCCTCTTGCCTGTCCTCACCGTTCCGGGCATCTACCATACGGACACTATAGGTCAGATTCGGACGCACGAAACTCATTGTAAGCGTCGGACCGTCGGCTTCGAAACAAAGATGCTGACGGATGTCATCTATGACGCTCCGAGTGGCGGTGGCAGTCAGTGCCAGCACTGGCACACCTGGTAGCCGACGGCGCAATTCAGGCAGGCGGAGATAGGACGGACGGAAATCGTGTCCCCATTGGCTGACGCAATGGGCCTCATCCACGGTGATAAGCGTAACATTCATCTGCGGGAGCTTGCCAAGGAACAGCTCCGTTTCCAGACGCTCCGGCGAAAGATACAGGAAATGGTATCGCCCGAGTATGCAGTTGTCCATTTCCCTCTGGATGTCGTCGCGCGTCATACCGGCATGGATGCAGGTTGCTTTGATTCCACGGTTTCTAAGGTTCCGTACCTGGTCGCGCATCAAGGCAATCAGCGGAGTCACCACTAAGCAGAGTCCGCCCAACATCAATGCCGGCACCTGGAATGCCACACTCTTGCCGCCACTTGTAGGCATCAGTCCCAAAGTGTCGTGTCCGGCAAGGACACTATCAATAATTTGCCGTTGGATGCCGCGAAAGTTCTCATAGCCCCACCAATACTTTAACACCTCTTCGGGAGTGGCATCAGGTCCGGGAGGCGGGACTTCCTGAGGAATTCCAAGTTCACCTTCTCCCACAAACGCATCAAGTTCCGTCCGAATGCTACCCTCTTCAGGAAATGGAATGGATTCTTCCCAAAAGCATGCACCGACACTGGCACAACATGCCAGTTGCGCCTCGGAAAGCGGAAGTTCCTCTTCAAGGAAGTCTTCGTCGTAGTACATTCGTTTTTCGGGAAGATTATATGTAGGTTCTGAAAGTGTCAACGACGGAAATGCCGGCCGACCATATTCCGCATCTTCATTCGCAGGGGCGTATGTCCTCTATCTGGAGCTGCACTTCGCCCCGCTTATGGGAGTTTTCCTCCACATTGTAGCATATATCGAAGGCTCTGCGGGTCTTGATGTAACGGGCCTGGCTCGACTGACCGAAAGCGATGCCGTTCATGATGTTGTTCGACTTGTTGTCGACGAGTTCAAGTTTGATGTGCTCCTGTCCGCGACCGACAACCTTGGATGTACCGTAGTCGTAGACGCGGTAGGTACAGAACGAAGGGCGTTCGTTGCCGGGACCGAAAGGTGCAAAGCGTTTCAACTGCTTGTAGAAATCGTAGTTGATGTCACGGAAATCAAGCACACCGGTAATATCAAGCATGGGCTTCGTCTGTTCATCACTGATATGTTCTTCAACGTAAGCCTCAAAACGTCGGGCAAATTCTTCCACATGTTCCACCTTGATGCTCAAGCCTGCCGCATACGTGTGTCCGCCGAAGTTCTCGAGGATGTCGGCGCAGCTTTGTATGGCCTTATAGATGTCAAAACCGTTGACACTGCGTGCCGAACCCGTGGCCACGCCCTCAGATCGGGTAAGTACCACAGCCGGACGATAATAGAGTTCGGTAAGCCTTGAGGCGACAATACCTATGACTCCCTTGTGCCAGGCTTCGTTATAGATGACTATGGCACGGCGGTTCTCCAGCCCCTTCATCTGCTTCACCTGTTCCGTTGCTTCCTCGGTCATCTGACGGTCAAGGTCCTTGCGGGCTTCGTTATAGAGGTTGATGTGCGTAGCCAATTCCTGGGCCACAGCATAGTCTTGCTCCACCAGGAGCTTAACGGCTTCCTTACCGTTCTGCATACGCCCTGACGCATTCAGGCGGGGACCAATCTTGAAGATGATGTCGTTCATTGTCAGTTCCCGGTCTCCGAGGCCGCAACTTTCCACAATGGCCTGCAGACCGATGGTAGGACAACTGTTCAGGCGGCGCAGTCCATGGTGTGCCAGAATGCGGTTCTCCCCCATAATGGGGACGATGTCCGAGGCTATGCTGACGGCACAAAGGTCGAGCATGTCGCCAAGCTGGTTGAATTCAATACCGTTGTTGCTGGCAAAGGCCTGCATGAACTTGAATCCTACGCCGCAACCGGAAAGATGGGTGTAGGGGTAGTGATTGTCGCGGCGTTTGGGGTTCAGTATCGCCACAGCCTGTGGAAGGTCTTCATCTGGCACATGATGGTCGCAGATGATGAAATCAATTCCCATAGACTTTGCGTATGCCACCTCGCTTACAGCCTTGATGCCACAATCGAGGACAATGATCAGTTTCACACCCGTCTCGGCGGCAAAGTCAATGCCTTTTTCCGAAACACCGTATCCTTCTTCATAACGGTCTGGAATGTAATAGTCTACATTCTTGTACAGTTTGCTGATGAACTTGTATACCAAAGCCACTGCCGTCACACCATCTACATCATAATCGCCATAGACCATGATGCGCTCGTTGCGGCGTATGGCAAAATTCAGGCGGTCGACAGCCTTCTGCATGTCATTCATCAGAAAAGGGTCGTGGAGTTCCGTCAATTGCGGTCGGAAGAAACGCCTCGCTTCGCCGGCACTGAATATGCAACGCTCACGGAGCATACGCCCGAACACGGGATGTATGCCCAGCACCTCGGCCAAGCGTTGGGATTCGACGCTTTCTTCCGGCGTCAACGGTTCGTAATTCCACTGGTATATCATGGGGCTGACAGGTATGAAAAACGGTGCTACGAAGCACACGTACTACTACTTTTAGACGGCAAAGATAACATTTTCCCGCGAAAGCGTATTTATACCATGCGGCAAATTTACAAAGTATCGTCACTTTTTGCCGGTGTGTGTCCGGCATATGCCTGCTGCATTGCTTTTTTTGCACTCAAAAACTTGTCACACTCAACACTTTTACATAATTTTGCCGTGGAAAATGCCCCGCCGTTTTACATTGGAGGACGTCCAACGGAAGCTTCCGAAAATGTCAGACTTCCATCCGGCTCCGGCTTGAGGTGCATCCCACAACCATTCAAACCTTTATCTCTAACACTACAGACACATGGCACAAACGTACCTCAAGGACGGACAAGCATGCGGCGAGCATATCCGTTTTTCGGAAAAAATCGGCTATGCCCTTGGCGATGCTGCTGCTGGCGGCATTACATGGAAAGTCATGTCCATCGCCTTCCCTCTTTTCTTCACCAATATCTTCGGACTTACCGTTGCGGATACCGCCACACTGATGCTGATTGCCCGCCTCTTCGACGTGGTTACCGACCCGTTGATGGGTAGCCTTGCCGACCGTACCCAGTCACGTTGGGGCACCTACCGTCCCTGGCTGATTTTCGGTGCGGTTCCCCTCGGCCTCGTCTTTGCCCTGTTGCTCTACACTCCGGAACTCGGTCCCATAGGCAAACGCATCTGGGCCTACTCGCTCTACCTGCTGATGATGGCCGTCTACACTGCCGTGAACGTTCCCTACGGTTCGCTCCTCGGCGTGATGACAAGCGACGACAACGCCAAGAACCAGTTCTCGTCCTACCGCATGGTCGGAGCCTATGCCATGGGATTCATCACCCTGCTCTCCTTCCCCTATCTGCAGAAGATGGTGGGTGGCAGCGAAGCACACCAATATGCCGTATTGGGCGCATCGCTGGGTGCTGTAGCTGCTTTGATGACCCTTGCCTGCGGACTGCTGACGAGAGAACGCCTCAAACCCGTACGTGCAGAGAAATTCTCCTTGAAACCCTTTGCGGACCTTTTCCGCAACAAGCCCTGGATTTACCTTACCCTCATCGGTATCTGCAGCAACTTCTTCAACGGTTTCCGCTATGCCGTAGCAGGATATATGCTCACCTACTGCCTCGGAGGCGAAGTCACCGTCAGCGGACTCATCATCAACTACACGGTGTTCATGACCTTCGGCGAAGTCACCTGTATGATCTTCGGCGGACTTTCACCGAAATTCACTGAATTAGCCGGTTCCAAGAAGAAAGCCTTCATGTGGGCAACCGTCATCTGCATCGTCACCTCGCTCTGCTTCTTCTTCGTCCCGATGGACCCCGAATACATTTGGGTGATGGTGGGCATTGTCATCCTCACCTCCATCGGCATAGGTTTCTACTCCCCCCTGCTGTGGTCGATGTATGCCGATGTGGCTGACTATGCTACCGAAAAGAACGGAACATCCTCCACAGGTCTCATCTTCTCTTCCGGTACCATGTCACAGAAGTTCGGTTCTGCCATTTCAGGCGCCCTCGTGGCATTGTTGCTTGGCATTGCGGGATTCGTCTCCGGCACCAATGCCGATGGTCAGACCGTGGTGACCATCGCACCCGAAGACATGGACTCCGTAAAGAACATGATCTGGATGCTCTTCTCGCTCTTCCCGGCCTTCATCGCTGGCATTATGCTCTTACTGGTATATATCTATCCCATAAAAAAATAACAGCAGGTACGGGGAATTTCCCCACTTCATTCCTGCATTAAAACAGAACAATCCATTATGCAATCTATTCCTTGGCAAGACCGCCCCGCCGGATGTTCCGACGTGGTATGGCGATATTCGGAAAATCCCATTATCGACCGCTATTCCATCCCCTGCAGCAACAGCATCTTCAACAGTGCCGTAGTGCGTTTCGGCGATGCTTTCGCCGGCGTCTTCCGCTGCGACAACAAGCGCGTACAGATGAACATTTTCGCAGGATTCTCGCAGGATGGCATACACTGGGAAATCAACCACGAACCCATCGTGTTCAAGGCCGCACCCGGCTGCGACCCCATCGTGGCCGAACACCTCTACAAATACGACCCCCGTTGCGTATGGATCGAGGACCGCTACTGGATTACATGGTGCAACGGCTTCGGTGGCTGTCCCACCATCGGCGTAGGCTATACATTCGACTTCAAGGAGTTCTTCCAGGTGGAAAATGCATTCCTGCCCTTCAACCGCAACGGTGTCCTGTTCCCCGAGAAGATCAACGGCAACTACATGATGTTCAGCCGTCCTTCCGACAGCGGACATACGCCTTTCGGCGACATCTGGCTGAGCCAGTCGCCCGACATGGAATTTTGGGGAAGACACCGCCTGGTGATGAAGCCCACTGCATTCCCCGACAGCGCATGGCAGTGTACCAAGATTGGTGCCGGACCGGTGCCCATCAAGACGGCCGAAGGCTGGCTCGTCTTCTACCACGGCGTCATCACCACCTGCAGCGGATACCGCTATTCAATGGGTGCCGCACTGCTCGACCTCGAAGATCCATCGAAGGTGCTCTACCGCTCTATGGAATACCTGCTCGCTCCAGCCACACAATACGAACTCGACGGCGATGTGCCGGCCGTATGTTTCCCCTGCGCCACCCTTACCGAGGGCGACAAGTGTACCATCTACTATGGCGCAGCCGATACCTGCGTGGCCATGTGCCACTGCTACATCAGCGAAGTCATCGAATGGCTGAAGAAACAATAATGTACTGAATAAATTCTACAGGGGGGGGGGAGTTTTCCCTCCCCTTTTTGTTTTACACTTCCCGTCCCCGCCTATAGAATTTCATTTTGCACCCTACGCCATATTCCTGGCATTGGCTATGGCACTGTACCTCATACAGCATTTTCTGAAGGCAAAAAGCATTGTAAAGTATGCGATACAGGACGTATGCATCAACCTGCTGCGTTGCTGCACCGGACACATTTCGGGAATCAAAAACATCGGACTTCATTGACACAAAGTACGGAGGTTTTGCCTCAAAAGTACGGAGGTTTATGTCAAAGAAGTCCGATGTTTTCTATCTTCCGAGACATTGTATTCCTCTTCGTATTCCTCTTCTCTGAAAAAAAAGTTTTTTGAAAATATCCTACATTTCCTACACCCATGCATCAAACTACCTTTATTTACAGACCATTTCGGGTGTAGGATTGGGTGTA
>SFJN01000142.1 GCA_004555055.1 Bacteroidales bacterium
GATTTCTGTCCTGCGAACACGCGCATAGCGGGCTATGTAAGTGTTTAAAGGAGAGAAAGATACAAGTGAGAGCTTGAAAAGTGGCCAAGCATAAGAACAATTCCTAATTGAATAATAAACTAATTTATAGAACAACCCTTTATTCTTTGGCGATAATCTCCGAGGGATTGGTGTGCAGAATGCAGCGGATGTGCCAGCTGACGATAGTGGCTATCAGCGCGACAATGAGCAGCGCGCCCATAAGGCAGGGCCAGAGCGGCGACATGTCGGCCCCGGACAATGTTTCGTCATTGAGGTCCTCGGCGCTGAACATGATGTCGTTGAAGAGCACCGCCACGGGCAGGGCCACGAGCAGCGCCATACTGACGATGAGCAGATAGACGCGGCCGAAGAGGCGGTAGATGTCGCCGCTCTTGGCGCCGCACACCTTGCGGACGGCCACCTCCTTGCGGCGCGAACGGATGTCGAGGGCGATGGTGCTGTAGATGCTCATGGCGCAGATGACGATGCTCACGACGCCGAGGATGGTGCTGACAAAGCGCATGACGTTGACCACGGACAGCACGGCGCTGCAGTAGTCGTGGAAGTTGTGCGTCATGGGCTGCACGATGGTGGGCACCATCTGCTCGATGACGGCGTTCGTCTCGCGCATCATCCGGTCATACTCCCCCTTTCGGGGAACGAGCACGAAGTCCGTGGCCATGGCGTCGGTGATGGCCGGGCAGACGGCGATGGAGAGTTGGCGGCGCTCGTAGGGCACATAGGAGATGGTGCCCGCGATGGGTAGCACCAGGTCCGCCCCTATCGGTCCGAAGCGCCGGAGGGTCAGCGTGCCGTTGAGGGCCACGCCCACGCTGCGCAGCCGGGCATAGACGCTGTCGTTCAGCAGCAGGCACGGACCCGCGCAGGCCCCCTTGTTGAGCCACTTCACGCGCAGGTCGTAGAACGAGAGGATGGTGGTGTCGGCGGTGCAGAGGAAGGGCAGGTAGTCCTGATTCTGAAGGGTCGCCATGGCGTCGGCATTGCCCGTCACCTCGGGCAGCGACAGGTAGTACACCTCGTGCGGCATCATCTTCTCCACGCTGTGCAGGCGGCCTATCTCCTCCTTGAGCGCCTTGATTTCATACTGCGCCTCGGTGGCGCCCAGAAAGGCGCATTCCTCGTAGGGCGCCGTGTCGTCGGGGATGTGGTAGGGCCGCAAGACCAGTCCGGACCATCGGCTGACGGTGAACGTGGCACAGATGAAGACCGTGCTGATGGCCACCTGAAGGCCCAGCATGACGTAGCGGAACAGGTGCGAGCGGCTGCCCCGCATCTGGCCGGCCAGGCCGTGATCCGCCCGCCGCACACGCGCCACGGTCAGCCAGATGACGAGGGCGCAGACCACGAGCAGCATACCGCCGATATAGAGGCAGAAGGGGGCAAAGTGGAGGGAGAAGAAGTCCATTTCGCGGACGATTTGGGCAAACCGCGTGGTCAGTACGTTCTCCACCACCCACAGGGACATCACCATGGCTGTGGCGGCCGAGAGCAGCACCACCAGCGCCACCTCGGTGAAGAGCAGACCGAACAGATGGCGGCGCTTGGCCCCATGGGTGATGCGCAGGGCCATCTCGCGGCGGCGCATCAGGAACAGCTGTATCTCCATGCGCAGGAAGCCGATGATGGCGGCCACGAGGATGAGCGCGCCGATGAGGTGGACCAGCGTCTGCGTGGTGATGACGCTCTGAATGTCCTCCCGGCTGACCGCCGGCGCCACCCCGGCCTCGAGGGCAAAGGGCTTCAGCCGCGCGTTCAGTTCTTCAATCAGTTGGCGCTCCGTGCACCCCTCGCGCAGCACCATCAGCGCCGTCGTACTGTAGAACACCTCCCTGTCGTTGCCATACACATGGGCCCCGAAGAGGTCGCCGTCCTGCTCGCCGAGCGAGAAATAGACCGTGTTGTTGCTGAGGGCCACCTCGTGAACGGAGAGGTCTTCAAACACATCGACGATGGTCAGCGGCAGGGGCCGCATCTCGTTGGTCTGGTAGCAGACGGCGCCCACGGGGTCGGCATCGCCAAACATGGTGACGGCATTGCTGCGGCTGACGATGGCCTCGCCCGGTGCCAACCTTTTGATGGGCTCTCCCGTGATGGCCGAGCGCACCCCGGCCAGGTTGAAGTGGTCGGGATCGATGGAGGTGTAGTTCATGGCCGCCTTGCGCGCTGTCGAGTCGGCCAGATGAAACTCCACGATGTTGCTGAAGGTGTTGCCATTGGGTATGGCCATGCGCTCAACGCTCTTCAGACCGCCGTCGCGCTTGAGGGCACGGATGACGTCGCGGGTGAAGGACGTACGGCGCCTGTCGTCGGCCTCGTTCTGATTGGCCTCGTTCTGATTGGCTGCCATAAGGCTCACGGCGCAGGTGCGGCCGTAGTATGGCTGGCTGTAGATGGCGGGGAACGTGACGTCCGACACCAAGGCGTGGGCGATGGCCAGCGTGACGATGCCGATGGCGATGCTCAGTACCGAGATGAAGGTCTGCAGCTTGTACTTCATGAGGTTGCGCAGGGCAACTTTGAGATGGTGTAGAATCATGTGCGTTTCGTGTTTGAGCGCAAAGGTAGGAGATAACGGCCGGACAGGCAAGGAATTCCGGATGATGAGATGCAGATTGTATGAAATTCATACACCGCAATGTATGAAAATCACACACTCAGTTTTTTTTGGGGGGGGGAGACCAGATTTTACTGTATTGTGAGAAAAGAAACGCAAAAAGCCCCCGCCGCAGCGGAGGCCAGCATCTTGATTCATGGTGACAACAAGACCATCAGGTCAGTTCGGACCGAAAATGATTGCGCAATGGGGCATCTACAAAATCTACCTTTTACACAAACTTGCCACATTAACAAGGAGGAAAAAAACATCCTGACACTCTTTGAATTGTACGTGGATACACCTCATCTTGAATTCTTGCTTACGTCAAAAAAAAGCACGGCGCAACGTGCAGTTTTGCTGTAAACACATTGCGTCGTGCAACGGTAATACGCTGCCTCAGTCGGCATCGATTACCAGTTCCTCGAATTCCCCCAACTTGTCGTATCCGTTCACCAGCACCTTGTCGCCCGGTTTCAGGCCGGAGAGGATTTCAACCTGCTGCGGGTTTTGCCTGCCAATCTCTATGGGTGTCCTGCGTGCCGTCCGGCCGTCGGGCGAAAGGCGGTATATCCAACGCCCCAGCGTGTGCTGGTAGAAGTCGCCCCGGGGAATGACGAGCGCCATCTCCGGCTTGCCCAGTTCTATCTGCACGCGGTAACTCTTGCCCAGACGGATGTTGGCAGGTTTGGCACCGGCGAAGACGAGGTCGCACGGGAAATTGCGGTCCTTCACCTCGGGCACCACTTTGCTGATGCGCAGGGGGTAGCTGCGCTCTTGGTATTGGATGCTGGCAGGCAGGCCTGTAATAATGCGGTCGATGTAGTATTCCGAAAGCGAGGCACGCACCTTGTATTCCGCCAGCACCTTGATTTCTCCCACACTCTCCCCCTCCGCCACCCGTTGTCCCAAGGTCACGTTGAGGAAACTGAGCTGCCCGGCTACAGAAGCCCGCACCACCAGATTGCCAATTCTGGCAGACGAACGGGAAAACTTGCGTGCAGAGGCTTTGCGGCCCGCACCCACCATCTCGCGTTTGAGGCGCACGACGGCCGAATCGTGCCGAAGACTCTGCCGTTGCAGGGCGGACTTCCGGCACTGATAGTTATAGTCCTCTTCCAGCACGTCGAGCTCCGCCTTGCTCTTGATGCCCATGCGGCATTCCTCGCGACTCTGTTCAAGGGTCTTTTCGAGAACGGCCATCTGGTGTGCCGCATCCAATGCCTGCTGACGAAGCGTCAGGGAACGCTGCTCCATCTCTATCTCCTGTTCGCGGAAATTCCGCTGCTGATTCTCCCATTCCATCTGCTCCTCGTCGATGGTGCGCAGGAGTTCGGGATTGCCCAATACGAGAATGGTGTCGCCCACCTGCAGCATCGTCCCCTCTTCTGCCACAATGCGTTCCACGAATCCGCTCTCCAGCGCGTTGAGCCGAACTGTCTGGATGGGTTGCACCAGACCTTCCACATCCACATATTCCCGGAACGGGGCTTCCACCGCCTCGACGATGCGATGCGCCTCGGCATCGACCTTGAGCTGTCGCGGACCTATCGAAAGGAAGATGGCATAGCCGGAACAGATGACGAAGACTGTACCAGCCAGTATATGAAGCAGGTACCTGATATACCAGGGGCGGGGTTTGAGTTGAATGTCCATTTGTAGAGGGAGGTGGGTATTCGAGGTTTTTACGGTTCACCGTCTTTATTCTCTGTCGAAAGCCTGCAACAGGCGCTCCATCTCGAACTTGAAGTTGTACAAGCCGTTGATGCGGTACTCCTCGCCCACGCACCGGCCGTCGGGCGTGATGGTTTCGTAGTGTGGGATGCCGTTGAAGCGGAAATACTCTTGCAGGCGGCTGAACTCGGTATCCGGGATGCAAATCGTCTCTTCGTCGGCCAGCCATTCCTTCACATACTTATGGTAAGCCTCGCTGCCTTCGGCCGTAGCTTCGCCCGCAATGAACACGAGTTTCACGTCGTCGCGCTGCGCAATCTCCGCGCGCAGTTCCTTGCTGCTCTGAATGGCACTGCGACAGGGACCGCAACCCATGCCCCAGAAGTCTATCACCAAGTAGCGGCCGGGATAGCGGGCTTGGAGCGAACGGATGAGTTCGGCGGGCTGGCCTTCGGGCAGGGGGGACGTGAAGGAGGCCTTGGCCTGACGGGCTGCGTGGAACTGTTCCGCATGGCGGCGCAGGGCTTCGTGGGAGAACGATGCCACGTAGCGAGGAAACACATTGCTCAGGCAGGGCACGCTTGCGGCCTGCTGTTTGCGCTCCTCCTCGCTGAGCTTGGGGTCGGACAACACGCGGTCCTTTGTGATTTCATTTACACACCACAATTTGTAATCGTCCAACATCTCCTGATAGTTGCACATTTGCGCCATGAGATTATTATGAGTGCAACCCATCATGCCGCGCCACTTGGCATATCGGTTTTCCATTTCCTTCAGTATGCTTTCGGGCGTATTGGTCCATGGGCCGTTTTCGTCCGTGATTTCCACGGGGCCGTCTGCACCGATTACGGGCCAGGCATACTGTATGCGGTTGAGCAGGATGTCGTAGTAGCCGCTGGCCATGAGCAGCGGATTGTCGAAGTCTATGCGGCGGAGCAACCGGCCGTAGAATGCCGTGTCGCGCAGCGCGGCATACACGGCACTGTCGGCAGCTGTCACCATGTTTGCGTCAAACATTTTTCCGAGGGCGTAGTCCATCACGCCCATGGCATGTTGCACCTGTGCATCGGCCATTGCCAGCTGCATTTCCATCGGCGTGAAACTGTGGCGGGCGGCCACCGTCTGCAGGCGGTAGATTATGAGCTGCCACAACTTTTCAGCCAGGGCTTCTGCCTCGCCCGGCGTTCCCCTGAAATGGTACATGCGCGATGTAAATCCGCCAAAATCCAGCCCCGACTTCAGCCACCGTTCCACCGCCTGGCTACTGCCGTCATGGTAAATGCAGCGATACTGCCCGTCTTCGCCGCGGCGCACGGTTACGTTGATGGTGTCGCCGGGTCGGGCAAACACTTCAAGATAATTCATGCCCGGCAATGCCTTGTCCCAACGGAGCGAATGCTGTTTGGGATAGTCCACCTCCCATCGCTTTTCAAACGTACCGTCGGGGCGTATGTCGGCCACCATAACCAGTTCATTCTTTTCGAATAAGCTTGTGTAGGACAGTTCAAGCTGGGTGGGAAACCCTGCCTCGGGGCTATAGCCCTCAATGCGTCCGCGAAGGGTCACGCTGTCGGTCGTGAACCAGTCGGCAGGTGCGGTGTAGGCATTCGCGCCAGCCAGTTCCTCCATCGTCGGCAACCGGAGCTTATGCTTCCGGTCATGAATGCCGAGTACCATGAAGGCACCACGCCCGTCGTATTCCATAAAGTCGAACACCCGAGTGCGCTTCGGCAGGGGTTCGAAGTGCAGCGTAAAGTCGGTGGTTCTTCCAGCGGGCGAAGTCACCCATGTGTTGACGGACAGACCTTCGGCTGAGCGCAGGGGATAGCGGGCACCGTCTTCATCCTGCAGGTAGCAGGTGTCCAAGATGCGGAAATTGTAGCCGGCGGGATAGTCGAGCGTAAAACGTACGGTGGTAGCCGTGTCGGCAAAGACCACTTCGCGAACCATCAAGTCACCGTTGCTCACATTCAGACATCCCAACGCTTCGGGAGCTTTCATCACGATGCGTTTGGCACTGGAGGGTGCAACCATGGCAAAGAGTCCGCACAGGAGCAGAGTCAAGAACTGTTTCATAAAAGTGTGTAAAAAACGAGTTAAGAGTGTAAAGGGGTGTTCTATAAATTAGCTTGAGACAATTTTCGAACTATCGCACAGTAGATTTCTGTTCTTTAAATGCGCACATAGCGGGCTATGTAAGTATTTAA
>SFJN01000143.1 GCA_004555055.1 Bacteroidales bacterium
CCTCATATTGCTTTCCTTCCCCCCCCCCTATAACTCCAGTTCCTAAAAAAAAATGTCCCTACTGAAGCAAATGCTGGAAACCGTCCTTTCGAAGGGGTTTCTGCGCGATATGGCGCTGATTTTTGTCGGATGCCTTATCGTTTCCGTCGGTTTCTGCTATTTTATCAGTCCTTACAAGTTGGTTCCAGGCGGAGTGTTTGGAACGTGCATCGTGGTCCACAGTTTCTTTCCGTTTATGCAGGTCGGTACCATTGCCCTGTTCATCCAGGTACCGCTGTTGCTGCTCTCCACGTTTTTCCTCGGCAAACGTTTGGGTTTGCAGACGCTCATTGCCACCTTTGCCACCCCGCTGATGTTCAACGCCGTAACAGCGCTGGCGTTCGACAGTCCCGAAGCCATGCAAGCCCTCGACCCTGCCCGGATGTTCGGAGGCCGTTTTGACATGACGGACGACCTCCTGGTGTCGTGTGTCATAGGCGGTGCGCTCGTAGGGTTCGGCACATCGTTCATCATCCGCGGCCATGCTTCGAGTGGCGGAACGGACATCCTTGCCATGCTTGCCCACAAATACCTGCACCTTTATTTCTCCACGGCGCTCATCATAATTGACGGTGTGATAGTGATAGCCGGACTGTTTGTCATCGGCTTCGGCTTCGGACTGGACACTCCCGTCGAAGGCAATGCGTGGCGCCTCTCGCTGTATGCGCTGATAACCATGGTGATTATGAACCGCTCGTTGGCATGGAGCATCAGCGGCAGGCGCGACAGCAAGATGATTTACATCATCTGCGAAAAGGGGGCAAAGGAGCGGTTGCGCGAATGGATACTCTTCACCCTCGACCGCACCGCCACCCATGTGCAGGCAAAGGGACTCTACACGGAGAAGGCGAAGGATGTGATCATCATGATTGTCCGTGAAAAGGAAGTCTTGCTCATCACCGACGAAATACGGAAGATAGCCCCTGAAGCCTTTATCGTGGTCTCCGACTCTTACGATGTGTACGGCGAACGCTGGAAGCCCCTTCCCGAAAACAACGGTCTGGACTTCAAATAAGGGGGTGGCATTCGCCAAGTTTGTTCCGGGGGGGGGATAATGTCCGTCTGCCCCTCCCCATCGGCTCACCACTCAGTAAACACCCATAAATGGATATAAAACGGAAATGACAGTACATATCTTATATTGTATAATAGGGCTGCTGCTGCTCGTCCTCGGTGGCGAGTGGCTGGTCCGTGGCAGCGTGGGGATAGCCCAACGTCTGCGGCTAAGCCCTATGGTCATCGGACTTACCGTGGTCAGTTTCGGCACTTCCGCGCCAGAGTTTATTGTAAGTCTGCAGGCGGCGCTGGACGGCAGTTCGGGAATAGCCCTGGGCAATGTCATCGGGTCGAACATCGCCAACGTGGCATTGATCCTGGGTGTTACCGCCATACTGTGCCCCATTCCGGTTGCGGGCGGCACCCTGAAGGTCGACACCCCACTGCTGCTTGTAGCCAGTGTACTCCTTGCGCTGTGCTGCCATTTCACCCATGCACTCACACGCCTCGAGGGCATGGTGGGCTTTGCCATCATGCTCGCCTATGTGGCGTTGCAAGTCGTTCATTCGCGCAAGCATTCCACGGATGGGGGCAGTGAGACGGCGGCCGGAGCACCGCCGAAGTTGCCCATCGCGTTGGCTTACGTCCTGCTGGCAGTCATCGCCCTGAAGTACGGGGCAGGATGGCTCGTGGACGGCGCCTCCGAAATTGCCCATGCTGCAGGGGTGAGCGACAGGGTGGTCGGGCTCACCGTCGTGGCCATCGGTACCAGTCTGCCCGAATTGTTTGCCTCCGTCGTGGCGGCACGCAAGGGGAGTGTGGACATGGCGGTGGGAAATGCCATTGGTTCCAACCTTTTCAATCTGCTCGGAGTGCTTTCCGCTTCGGCAGCCATTTCACCCATCACAGGCATCAGTTCCGCATTTGCCGCCGACTGCATATGGATGATAGCCCTCACCCTGCTCATCTGGTTGCTGATGCGTACCGACTATCGCCTTACACGCACCGAAGGGTGCCTGTTGCTTGCCGTCTACGCCGTATATGTCGTGCTCGCAGCATGGTAAGGGTTTTGAGATGTATGGTCCCACGTTTTCAGACCGCAAACATACCCACCCCATTGTTCTTTGAATAAGGCTTGGGACATCCGTGACTGTCCGTGTGAAAATAAATCCTCCGCATCGTCCGTGGACATCCGAGATACTGTTTCTCATTACCGAAAACAACTTACGAAAAATATATATAAACTCCCCTGTTTGTTGAATCCCCCCAAAAAAAATCCCTATTTCCCCATGGTAAAACACATTATCCTTTGGACACTCGACCCTGCACTCTCCGAAACCCGCAAGATGGCCGTCAAACGTGCCATCAAAGACGGCCTTGAAGGCCTTGTGGGGCAGATCCCCGGACTGCGCAGTGCAACCGTGCACATTGACGGACGCCTTGAAACGTCCAACTGCGACGTCATGCTCGACAGCACATTCGACAATGCCGAAGCCCTGGCCTCTTATGCCAAGCATCCCCTGCACGTAGAGGTTGCTGACAGCAAAGTGCGCCCGTTTACCGCTCAGCGGACATGTCTCGATTTCACAGTGAACGACTGAAGCCCTTCTCCCCCCCCCTCTCCGCGCCCTCCTTGCGTACCAAATAAACTTCATGAGGAGAGACGTTTGCCGCTCCGTCTAAAGAAAACACCCCAAATCCCCACGTCTTTTCCCTTTTATCTTCACTTTATCTTCATGAAAAAAGGGGATTGTCAATGGTATTAAGGGAAAAAACACTATCTTTGCATCAAAAAAGCGAAGGGGGAGGTGGCATATCAGCACGATTCCCTTAGGGGGCATCCCTCTTCGTCCCCAGCAAAGACTGCCTGCCCCCCCTAAAAATAGAAAACGAGAAACCATGCGTATAGACTTGATTACCGTGGTGCCGGAGATGCTCGACGGTTTTGTCAACACTTCCATTCTGGCACGCGCACAGCGGAAGGGATTGGTAGAAATCCACGTCCACAACCTCCGCGACTACACCACCGACAAGCACCGTCGCGTGGACGACTATCCCTATGGCGGTGCTGCGGGGATGGTGATACAGTGCCAGCCCGTCGATGCCTGCATCGCAGCCCTGAAGGCTGAGCGCCATTACGACGAAATCATCTTTACCGCTCCCGACGGCGAGCGGTTCAACCAGCGCGTGGCGAACGAGCTTTCGCTGTGCGAGAACATCATCATCCTATGCGGACATTACAAGGGCGTGGACTACCGCATCAGGGAGCATCTCATTACACGCGAGATTTCTGTGGGCGACTATGTGCTGACGGGAGGCGAACTTGCCGCGGCGTGCATTACGGACGCCATTGTGCGCATCGTCCCCGGAGTCATCGGCGACGAACAGAGTGCCCTCTCCGACTCCTTTCAAGACAACCTGCTCGAGCCACCCGTTTATACCCGTCCGGCGGAATACAAGGGATGGAGGGTTCCGGACATCCTCCTTTCGGGGCACGATGCAAAAATAGCGCAGTGGGAGATGGAGCAGGCCATGGAACGTACGCAACGCCTCAGACCCGACCTCTTGGAACTGTAGCCCCACACGAGCCCATCCCATATGCCCATCCCCGCCTTTGGTAAATGCCTGC
This sequence comes from Bacteroidales bacterium, assembly GCA_004555055.1. GTDB lineage: Bacteria > Bacteroidota > Bacteroidia > Bacteroidales > Bacteroidaceae > Alloprevotella. The sequence goes on from SFJN01000143.1 coordinate 3,665, forward strand.
TTGCAGACTGCCCGGTACGGCGTTCCGCCACCACATCCCCCCCCTGCTCGTCTCCAAACGGAGGATACGGAGCATTTAGCGCCGGTGACCCTACGGAGGGGAAAATGACGGATGCTCCCGCACCGCACATAACAAACCTTACTAATAATTTTTGTATATTCCAAATCCATGAAAATCAACCGTATTTTTGCAGGATTGTTGCTGGCGATGAGCCTTGCCCCGATGCTGGGTCATGCCGCAGACTTCAATCTCATCCCCCGGCCTGCAGAGCTTGCCGAAGGTACCGGCAGTTTTGCTTTCGGAAAGTCCACTGCTGTTTGTGTGCAGGGAAAAGACGCACAGCAGGTGGCGGAATTCTTTTTGAAGAAAGTCAACGCCTCCACAGGCTGGGACCTTGCCTTGAGTGACAAGCGCCCCAAGACCGGCTACGTAAGTTTTGTGGTCGACAGCAGGTTCAGAAGCGGTGTCACCTCCACCTCCAACCCCGACAGCGAGAGTGAGGCCTACCGCCTCTCGGTGACGAAAAACGGCGTAACCCTGATGGCATCCACCTCCGACGGCCTGTTCCGCGGCATGCAGACCCTGCTGCAGTTGCTGCCTCCCGAGGTGGAGAAGGCCGGTGGCGCCAAAGGTGTGGCTGCCTGGGAAGTGCCGGCTGTTGACATCAACGACGCGCCACGATTCTCCTACCGTGGCATCATGCTCGACCCCTGCCGACACTGGTTGCCCGCAGAAGATGTGAAACGCCAGATTGACATGCTCGCAACGCTGAAATTCAACCGGCTGCACTGGCACCTTACCGAAGACCAGGGATGGCGCGTGGAAAGCACCAGGCACCCCGAACTCAACAAGCTCGGCTCTGTACGTACCGAAGGCGACGGCTCCACCTATGGCGGATACTATACGAAGGACGAAATACGCGATGTGGTGGCATATGCCAAGGAACGGCATATGGAGGTCATACCCGAACTTGAAATGCCCGGACATGAGCTTGCCGCCATTGCCACCTATCCCAACCTTTCGTGCCGAGGCGAAAGCATCACACCGCGCATCATCTGGGGCGTGGAAGACATTGTGATGTGCCCCGGGAAGGAAGATATGTTCCGGTTCCTCGAAGACGAAATCGATGAATTTGTAGAACTCTTCCCCAGCAAGTATTTCCATATCGGAGGTGATGAAAGCCCCCGTGAGGAATGGGCACAGTGCCCCAACTGCCAGAAGCGCATGAAGGACCTCGGACTTACCAAGGAAGCACAGCTGCAGGACTACATCATTGAGCGCATGGCAAAATACCTTGCCTCGAAAGGCAAGACCATCATAGGATGGGATGAGATTCTCGAAGGCGGAAACCTCGACCCCTCGGCAGTGGTGATGAGCTGGCGTGGCGAAGAAGGTGGCATCACCGCAGCGAAAATGAACCACCACGTGCTGATGACTCCCGGTAGCCACGGCCTGTATTTCGACCATTTCCAGGGCGACCCCATCACCGAGCCCAATGCCATCGGAGGCTATTCCACCCTTGAGAAGGTGTACAGCTACGACCCCGTGCCCGCCGAACTTCGCGAGCAGGGTAAGGACAGTTACGTGCTGGGTGTGCAGGCCAACAACTGGAGCGAGTATATCCATAATTCCAATGTGCTCGAATACCGCCTCTATCCCCGTGCGCTCGCGCTCTCCGAAGTGGCATGGAGCCCACTCGAAGGCCGTAGCTTTGCCGACTTCCAGCGTCGTTGCGATGGCGACGGTGCCCTGCGCCTTGAGGCCCATGGCATGAATTTCCACATTCCCGTTCCGGAGCAGAAGGGCGCGCAGTGCAACAACATTGCCTTCCTCGACAGTTACACCCTCGAACTCACCACCACGCGTCCCGTTCGCATCGTCTATACCACCGACACCGCCGAACCTACTGCCACATCGGCAGAATATACCGAACCCCTTACCTTCACGACTTCCACAGTCGTAAAGGCACGATGCATACTTCCCAGCGGAGCAATGGGTGCCGTACGCACCTTCAATATCAAGAAGGATGTGTGGCACAAGGCCGTGGAATGCCCGAAACAGAAATGCCCCACGACCTGCAACGCAGAAGCCCCGAAGAAGGGCAAGAACAGGCAGCAGTGCCATGAAGCTGACGCCATATGCGGGCAGCAGGCAATGCCACAGCCCGTACAGGGGGTACGCATGCGCGTAGCATATGGCAACTATGCCTTTAACGGAAATGTGCCCCCATGTGCATGGACTATCGACAGCATTGCACCCCGCTTAGAGAGTGTGCGCACCGTAGAGAAGGTACCTGCAAGTGTGCGCAACGTCAAGAACTATGCGGCTACGGCTGAATGCCTCGTGGACATTCCCGAAGACGGTATTTACGAGTTCTTTACCCTCAACTCCGCACTGTGGCTCGACGGTGAAATGCTCGTCGACAACCGCGACCTCTTCATCCCCCGCATGAGCTACAATGGTACGCAGATTGCCCTCAAGGCAGGCAAGCACCGCCTGAAGACACTCTTTGTGGGCGGAATCTTCAGCGGTTGGCCTTCGTATTGGGATGCTGCCAATGTACGCTACCGCAAGCAGGGTGTCAGCGAATTTACCGACATCAAGCCCGAGCAGTGCAGCGTGCTGCCCCAGCATGGCCGCCCCATGCAGGCTTGTGGAAACATGCCCCAAAAGCCCTACTGCAAGAAGAACTGCAAGAAAGCCGACTGCAAGAAGGACTGTAAGAAGCATTGACAGTCTTAGCGTCTGAATATAGGCGGACTCCTGAAAAGATAGGGGTCCGCCTTATATCGTACGCTGACATACTGC
>SFJN01000144.1 GCA_004555055.1 Bacteroidales bacterium
AAAGTGTGCAATAATTTTCCCCCATACCGCTTCCATATTCTACCATCCATGTGGATTTCCGTTATTCAGACTATGCTGTCACGGGGCAAACGAACCCCAGAGACCAGCGGAACAGACGAAAAGCAAGGGAGACGAAGGCGGCACATGGAATGACAGGAAACGCAGAGGGAGGCTGCGTTTTCCGCTCCCAGAGTCTACAGAGGCGGCCCTACAAAAAAAATATCGGGCAAAATATGGCACAACATCCAAGAACATTACAAAAAAAAACGTATCTTTGCGTGCTAATTATGCGTAAGCATAAAGGGAAACTTCCCGACAATGAGTGTGGGAACGGACTCCGAAACCCGACAACGAACCCTAAACATACCCATCCAAATGGCAGTAGAAATCAAAAGAGTCGACCTCGAGAACAAGAAGGAGGTCAAGGCATTCATCCGCTTCAACTACGAACTCTACAAGGACAACCCCTATTCCGTCCCCGACCTGCTGGAGGATATGTATGAAACATACGACCCCAAGCGCAACGACGCCTTCACCTTCTGCGAAGCCGACCTCTTCCTCGCCCTCCGCGACGGAAAGATTGTGGGGCGTGTGGCATGCATCAAGAACAACAAGGCCAACCGCATCTGGAACAACAACAACGGCCGATTCGGATGGATTGACTTCATCGATGACCTGGAAGTGAGCAAGGCACTGCTCGACACTGCCGAAAAATGGGCCAAGGAACATGGATGCGACAAGATTGTCGGTCCCCTCGGATTTACCGATATGGACGCCGAGGGCATGCTTATCGACGGTTTCGACCAGCTTTCCACCATGTCGACCATCTACAACTACCCCTATTATCCCCGCCACATGGAGGCGCACGGATATACCCACGAAATCGACTGGGTGGAACGGAAAATCATGGTACCCACACCCGGCCACGAGGCACACAAGGACAAGTACTTCCGCGTGGCGGAAATCGTCAAGAAGCGCTCCAACGTGCATGTCCGCAAGTTCACCAGCATCAGCGAAGTGAAACGCGACGGATACCACTACAAGATTTTCGACGTCGTCAACCGTGCCTACGCACCGCTCTACGGATATTCCGAAATGACGCGCCGGCAGATTGACAAATATGTGAACCAGTATCTGCAGTTCCTCGACCTGCGTCTGCTCTCTGTTGTAGAGAACGAAGAGGGCGAACCCGTGGCAATGGGCGTGGGCATCGCCAGCCTGAGCCATGCCCTGCAGAAGGCCAAGGGCAAACTGTTCCCCTTCGGATGGTGGCATCTGATAAAGGCCTTGAAAATCAAGCATTCGAAGATTATCGACCTCCTGCTTGTGGCCGTCCTTCCCGAATACCAGAGCAAAGGCGTCAACGCACTGCTCTTCGCCGACATCATCCCCATCGCCCAGGAAATGGGATTCGAGTTTGCCGAAAGCCATCCCCAGCTCGAAACCAACGACCGTTCGCAGTCACAGTGGGCCTACCTCGACTGCACCATCCACAAACGCCGCCGCTGCTATCAGAAGTCACTCTAAGGTGCACAGCCTCAGCCGCGGAATACGGCCGAGATTGGCACGGCAAACGAACCGGCACCCTCGCGGTTCATCCCCCTGCATCCTTCCACCCTACTCTGTTTCACACCACACCTCTCCTCAACGAATACCATGGCAGAAGACCTTTTTGAAGTTCCGGAAACCACCCGAAACGCCAGCGACTATAGCGATGAATCCATACGCCACCTCGACGACATGGAACATATCCGCCTCAGACCGGGTATGTACATCGGACGCCTTGGCGACGGAAGCCAGCCCGAAGACGGCATCTACGTCCTCCTCAAGGAGAGCATCGACAACTCCATCGACGAATTCAACGAAGGTTTCGGCCGGAAAATCGAGGTCGATATCCACGAGGGCGTGGCGTCCATCCGTGACTACGGACGTGGCATTCCACTCGGAAGCCTCATTCCTGCGGTGTCGAAACTCAACACCGGCGGAAAATACGACAACGACCAATATACCGCCAGCGTCGGACTGAACGGCGTCGGACTGAAGGCGGTCAATGCCCTGGCACTGAAATTCACCGCATGCTCCTACCGTAACGGCGAGTTCCACCGCGCCACATTCGAACAGGGTCGGCTCGTAAACGACGAAACCGGAAAGACCGAGGAGGAGGACGGCACGTTCATCTCCTTCGAACCCGACCCGGCACTCTTCGTCGGATACCGCTTCCACTCGGAGTTCGTCAAGGACATGCTCCGCAACTATACCTACCTCAACACCGGTCTGGCCATCTTCCACAACGGACAGCGCATCATCAGCCGCAACGGACTGGAGGACCTCCTCTCCGACAAAATGACCGATGAGGCGCTCTACCCCATCGTACACATCAAGGGTGAGGGCATCGAAATCGCCTTTACACACGCCCGCAACCAAAATGGCGAAGAATACTATTCCTTCGTCAACGGACAGAACACCACGCAGGGCGGCACACACCAGGCGGCATTCAAGGAACACATCGCACGCACCATCAAGGAATACAGCGGAAAGAACTTCGAGGTGCAGGATGTGCGCAACGGACTCGTAGCGGCCATCGCTATACGGGTCATCGAACCCATGTTCGAGTCACAGACGAAAATCAAACTCGGATCGCTCTATATGGCCCCCGACAAGGACAAAAACGGCGAGCCCTTCCTGCTTTCCGGAGTCAGCGTCAACAAGTTCGTGGGAGATTTCGTCAAAGAGCAGGTCGACAATTTCCTGCACCGCAACCTTGACGTGGCGGAGACCATACTCCAGAAGATTCAGGAAAGCGAAAAGGAACGCAAGGCTATGGCGGGCGTGGCTAAGCTTGCCCGCGAACGGGCCAAGAAGGCCAACCTACACAACAAGAAGCTCCGCGACTGCCACATCCACTATAACGATGCCGGCACAAAACGCAAGAAAGGCGACGACGAAACCGTGGACCTCAGACAGGATACCGCCATTTTCATCACCGAAGGCAACTCCGCCAGCGGTTCCATCACCCAATGCCGCGACGTCAACACGCAGGCTGTATTCTCGCTGCGAGGGAAACCCCTCAACTCCTACGGACTCACCAAGAAGGTGGTCTACGAGAACGAGGAGTTCAACCTCCTACAGGCTGCGCTGAACATCGAGGAGGGCCTCGACGGACTACGCTACAACAAGGTCATCATCGCAACGGATGCCGACGTCGACGGCATGCACATACGCCTGCTCATGATGACATTCTTCCTGCAGTTCTTCCCCGACCTCGTAAAGAAAGGACATGTCTTCATCCTGCAGACTCCGCTCTTCCGCGTGCGCAACAAGAAGAAAGGTGCCAAGGAAAAGAAGGGAGGGCGCGTGGAATACGAAACCATCTACTGCTACAGCGAGGAGGAACGCCTTGAGGCCATCGAACGGCTGGGACCGAATCCGGAAATCACACGTTTCAAAGGTCTCGGCGAAATCAATGCCGAAGAATTCAAACACTTCATCGGACCCGACATGAGGCTCGACCCCGTCACCCTACACAAATCGGACCAGGTGGCCGACCTGCTGGCATACTATATGGGAAAGAACACCATGGAACGTCAGAACTTCATCATCGACAACCTTGTGGTGGAGGAAGACCTCGTGGAAGATGACACCACACAGAACGCCACCGGAAACTGACCGGCATCGCACCCTCTCTGCCGAACGCCGGAAGGCTGCTACACTTCTGCAAAACCATAGAACCTTATGCATATCGCTCTTTTTCCCGGCTCGTTCGACCCCTTCACCGTCGGACATGCCGACATCATCGCACGGGCACTGCCCCTCTTTGACGAAATCGTCATTGCCGTGGGTACAAATATCCACAAGCAGGGGACCGATGCCATGGGACAACGTGTGAAACACATCGAAGCACTCTACCACGACGAACCCAGAATACGGGTAATCACATACAACGACCTTACCGTTGACCTGGCAGAACGCGAAAAGGCCCAGTTCATCCTCCGTGGCATACGAAGCGTCAAAGACTTTGAATACGAACGCGACATTGCCGCCACCAACCGGCAACTGGCTGGCGTAGAAACAGTCTTCATTTTCTCCGATCCGAGATATGCACACGTTTCCTCCTCACTCGTACGCGAACTGCAGGCTTTCGGACGCGACACCTCGCAACTCGTCCCGCAACCCAAAAACACAAACGCGACATCATAAAACGACCGACATCATGGCGGGATAACCGTATAGCCCCGCCACAAAACACTGATTGCAGACCCATGAAAAGACTCCTTTATCTGCTCTTCGCCATCCTCCTCGGTACAAACGCCGCCATGGCCCAACAGAAGAGCAACGAACACGACAAGGACATCGATATAGAACTGCTCCGGAAACTGCAGATTGCACAACTGGCCATCACACAACTCTACGTCGACAGCGTAGACCAGAACAAGCTGGTGGAGGATGCCATCAACGGTATGCTCGAAAAACTCGACCCGCACTCCTCCTATTCCAATGCCCAGCAGACAAAGAAACTCAACGAACCCCTCGAAGGGAACTTCGAAGGCATCGGCGTGCAGTTCAATATGCTCGAAGACACCCTCGTCGTCATACAGACCATCTCGAAGGGACCGAGCGAAAAGGCCGGCATCGTGGCAGGAGACCGGTTCGTCACATGCGATGACGTCACCATAGCAGGAGTGAAAATGGAACGTGACAGCATCATGCGAATGCTGCGCGGACCCAAGGGTACAAAGGTAAAACTCGGCGTAAAACGCAACGGAAACAAGGACCTCATCTACTTCACCCTCAAACGCGACAAGATTCCTGTCAACACCCTCGGGGCAAGTTACATGATTACACCCAAGACAGGATACATCGAGCTCGACCGTTTCGGGGCCACTTCTGGCAAGGAGGTGAAGGAAGCCATCGCGCAACTGCAACGCCAAGGCATGCAGAACCTCATCCTCGACCTCACTGCCAACGGTGGCGGATACCTGGGAGCCGCCTTTGAAGTGGCCGACCAGTTCCTCGAGAAGAACGACCTTGTCGTATACACCGAAGGCAGGACCACCCCCCGACAGGTGTTCCACGCCGAGGGAGGCGGACTCTTCACACAGGGGAAGCTGGCAATACTCGTCAGCGAATACTCCGCTTCTGCCGCTGAAATCGTGGCAGGAGCCATACAGGACCACGACCGCGGCACCATCATCGGACGGCGGACATTCGGAAAAGGACTCGTACAACGCCCCATCGACCTCCCCGACGGCTCCATGATCCGCCTCACCGTAAGCCACTATTACACACCCTCTGGACGATGCATCCAGAAACCTTACGTCAAGGGCCAGCATGACGAATACAGCCAGGACCTCAACAACCGCTTCACCCATGGCGAACTGACTTCCATCGACAGCATACACCTCGACTCCACAAAGGTATACCATACCCTACGCGAGAGACGCACCGTCTACGGAGGAGGAGGCATCATGCCCGATGTCTTCGTGCCACTCGACACCACCACCTATACCAAACTCTACACCGGCATCCGCCGGCTCGGACTCATCAACAGCGCATCGCTGAGGTACATCGACCGCAACCGCAAGAAAATCCGTGCCGAATATCCCGACTTCAGCAATTTCATCCAGCACTACGAGGTACCGCAGAGCCTCATCGACGATATCATTGCACAGGCGGCCGAAAAGGATGTAAAGCCAAAAGATGACGAGGAACTGCAGGCCACCGTTCCCGACCTCAAGTTCACACTGAAAGCACTTGTGGCATACGACATCTGGGACCGCAACGAATACTTCCGCATCATCAACGAAAAGAGCGACATCGTCAAACGCGCGTTGGAGGTACTCGAGTCCGGAACCTGATTTCCCTACCGCTGCCGGACTGCCACAGAGCACCCCCATGCATCCAGTTCCACAGCATCTTCGCCTGAGGCCATGCTCCTTCCGCATTCCGGCAGCGGACTCCTTTCCCATTCCTGTCCGCCCCCGCATCACCCCTTCCGGCCGTTCTTCTGCTCCCGAACTAAGTGGGTGGCAGCCTTCCCTCCCCCTCCCAAACGGCCCTCATCCTCTTCTGAGCAGCCTTTCTCCTCTTCCGCAACATCTCATAACCCGGCACCACACACTCCCTCATAATCTGAAGTTTTCACTTCCATATACCATCTGAAATCTGAAATTTCCGGCACTTTCGACAGGGAAACATCAAAAAAACGTGTTTAAATTTGGTCATCTCGTCATTTCTTCATACTTTTGCATTCACTAATCGCGCCCCATTATACAGCGCATAGCACTGGACTTGTAGCTCAGTTGGTTAGAGCAACAGACTCATAATCTGGAGGTCCTAGGTTCAAGCCCTAGCTGGTCCACGCTAAAAATCAAGCACTTACAGAATTTCTGTAGGTGCTTTTTCTTTTCATGGTGACCTTCAGGTGACCTTTTTAAGTACAAAGTATGTACTCACGGTG
>SFJN01000007.1 GCA_004555055.1 Bacteroidales bacterium
AAGGCCCGCGACATCCTCGGCCGCCTCAGTGAGAAGACGGAATGGCTGGCCGGGCGCTGGGGGACGGAATGGGATGCCATACAGACCCCCGATGCCGACAGCGCAGACACCGAAATCCAATATTACAACCTCCACGGACGACTCGTCGCCGCTTTCCCGGCACATGCTTCGGAGACGCCGCTCCGAAATCTCCCTCCCGGAGTCTACGTCCGCCATACGGTATGCCATGGCGTCACACGTTCCTCACAACGCGTAGTTTTGGCCCATCCGCACTGACGCAGGTTCTTCACTTCATATACAACCGTGCCCTTAGCCCATCCGGGCTCCCCCCCTCAACGCGATGCCATCCGGCCCTGTGCCTTCCCCTTTCCCGGGAGGTGCAGGGCCGGATTTTTGCGTGGGATTTCATCACATATCGACATGGCCGTTCCTTCAATTATAAGCCGTTTCGGCATTCTTCCCCCCCCAAAAAAAAGCTACATTTCCTACACTCCTACACCACGCGGAGAAACATCCTTACCGCCACCGTAGATGCCGAAGCACGTACACTTACAGTCGACATCAAGGACGATTGGGGCGGCTACTACACCTTCGCCCACGTTTCCGACCCCACGGTCAACGTCGTGGCTACCGTCGACGACGATGGCACCGTCACCTTCACCGACTGGACGGCATGGTACGTTCCCTATGCCTATGCCTACGTCTACGAAGGTACAGTAAGCGTACTTGTACGGAAACCATAACGAATTTTCTCCCTTCCTCTTAGAAACGTCTTTTAGGAAATGCATACAAAAATGCCGGAACATTCCCCATTTTCAGGGCGAATATTCCGGCATCGTTTTTTTGACCTTCATAGATACGAAGATGTGAAGAGGCTTTAAATGGGTGTTCTAGAAATTAGTTTTTTGAACAAAAACCTCATTGCTTCTTCTTCGGCAGTTGTGCAAAGCGATAGGTGAGCGAGAGCATAAGGTAAGAGGGTACGGTGTTGTACCACGTCTCGGTGATGCCCTGGGCATTGAGCACGCGGTGTGTGTTGGAGAGCTGCTGCAGGAGGTCGTGCGCCTTCACACTGAGGGTCCAGGGGCGGGGGCCGGACTTCGCAGGGGCATCGGCGGCGGTGGCGCTGCGGGCATAACTGCTGCGGCGGAAGTCGAAGTTCCACTCCAAATTGGCGTTCCATACCATCTCCGTGCTGTTCATTGAGCTGTCGTCGTAGCCCCGACGCTGAAAGACGCTGAGTGTGGTGTGGAGCTGAAGGTCGGCGAGGAGCTTCACGCGGAACTCCGGACCGTAGTTGAGGTCCCACGTGTTGCGGGTGTGGTAGTTTTCGCGCTCGGAAGTGGCATATTGCCACGCCACATTTCCGGAGAGTTTCAGCGTCACACGGTCGTTCCAGCGGGCAGTAAGTTCCAGGCGCTGGTCGAGCGAATGGTTGTCGACGGTGGAAAGCCGGGTGTCGATGATGTCCACCGAATGGTTCATGCTCCAGCGCGTGGAGCCCGAAAATTCGTAGATGTGCTTCTGCCCTAAAGGAGAGGAATAGGAAAGATAGGCGTAAGCCCGGCGGTTGCCGTCGACATTCTCCGGACGGTATGTGTAGGCTCCCGTCCGCTCGTTGTAGGCATAGCCCATCGCCACGGCGTTATGGTACAGCTCGAAGTTCGCATGGAATCCTACGTATGCCGTCGAAGGCAGGCTAAGACTTCCTCTGACGTTGAAGTAGTGGTGGCGCCCATGCTTCAGCGAGGGATTGCCGAGGGTGATGCTGAGGGGATTGGAGTCGTCGCGGACGGAGAGCAGCCGGTTGGGATTGACGGGGTCGCAGGAGGTTTCGTAGTTCAGACTGAAGACCTTCTTCAGCTGCTTCGTCTCCTCCACCTTCTTTTTGCGTTCGATGGTATAGGTGATGTTTATATGCCCGTTCGTCAGGCGGCGGTCCACACTCCCGTCGGCGCGGCTGTCGGTATAGCGGTCGTGACGGACGTGGAGTGTGGGATACAGGGCGAGGTATCCCCATCGGGTATCGAAGCTCCCCAGTCGCAGGTAGCTGTTGAGCATGTGCTCGTCGGTCTTGTAGACGGTGCGGTTGCTGTTGAGGTCCTTCACGCCTGCCATTTCCTGCCATCCCACCATCGAGGGCAGCATGCCCAGCTCCGGCGTCTGTCCCGTTGCGGCGTCGGACACCACCATAGCCTCATCTCCGCCGCCATAGCCCCAGCCTGGAATTTCGTGGAGGTTGTAGAGCCACGAATGCTGATGGCCCTGATTGCGCTTGTAATTGTAGGAGACATTGCAGTTGAACCGCTTGGCAAGTTCCTGGCTCATCATATTCTGGAAACTGTAGGAGGCTGTTACGGTCGCCCAGTAGCTCCGCGTGAACTGGTCGTTGTAGCGATTGCGGAAATCGTTGGCTGCGGCGTCGGGATACCGCAGGTCGTAGTGTTCGAAATGGTCTTTGGTCGTGTAGGTGAACTGTCCGTACGAAGAGATGCTGACCTTGTTGCCGAGCAGTGGGTCTTTGAAGGTCAGGTTGAGACGGCTCAACTGCCACCACGTCTCCCCCCGTCCCATCGTTGTCTGCTCCATGCGGTTGGTGAGGATGTCTGCCAGCCTTCGGCTGTAGGGTGTGGCAAAGACGGTGTCGAGGGCGGCACCGCGGTAGGCGTCGGCAGGGTCGGCGCTGAACTGTGCCGAACGATTACGCCAGTCGCTCTTGTCGTCGAAATAGTCTGCGCCGACGAAGGCATAGACATAGAGGCGTTTGCCCGTCCACGTCAGCGTATGGTTCATATAGACGTGGGGATGCTGCTCCTCGCCCACCTTGTGCGTGCGGCTGTAGGTATCGGCGGTGGTAAGGAAGGTGGTGGCAGACTGCTGCGTCTCATGGTCCGTCTTCTCGCTCGTCGCCGTCAGTTTAAGGACATAGTCGAGCTTGTGCTTCTTCGACGAGGCGTTGTAGTTGATGCCGCCATAGACCAGCTTCAGTACGCCGTTGCCCGGATACCATCCCATGCTCCAGCTCCCGTCGTCGCCAGCCACCTCCGTGTTGCTGACGTTGTTGACGTTGCCGATGATACTCAGCCTCATGTTGTCCTGATAATACTGTGCAAAAAGTTTTCCCTTGTACTTCGCCTGCTCCCATGGCGAAGGCGTCCCCTGGGCTGGTCCGCCGCCAAGCTGCACGTTTGCCATCCACCCCTTGTTGTACTCCTTTTTCAGCGTCACGTCGAGGGTGTTCGGCTCCTTGATGCTCACCGTGTCGCGGTGCCGGTCCATATAGGCATCGTCGTCCTCCTTCTTATACACCTTCAGCCTCTTCACCATATATGCCGGCAGGTTCTGGAGAGCCACCTTCGGGTCGCCGTTGAAGAAGTCCTTGCCATTGACGTAGAGATTCTCCAACCTCTTGCCGTTGTAGTAGATTTGCCCGCCATCCTTGATTTCCATGCCTGGCAGCATCGTCACAAGCTGGTCGAGCATGCTGCCCTGAGAGAGTTGGAAATAGTCGGCATTGAAGACCACGGTGTCGCCCTTGTTGATCATCATGATTTTCGTGGCGCGGGCAGTTGCCTCGCCCAGCTGCCGTTCCATCTGGCGGAACAGGAGCACTTCGGGGGCCTTCCATGCCTTCGTGCGGCGGCCATAGGTCTTGGCAGGGATGCTGAGGGGCGTCACCAGCGTGGCGTAGCCCTCGCGCGAGCATCGCAACAGATAGTCGCCGGGGAGCGTCCGCATCGTATATTTTATATGGTCGCCCATGTCGGCATGCACCCGTTCAAGATGTTTCCGGAACCAGTCATCGTAGCCCAATGCCAGATTGCGGCACGTGTCGGCGACGACCACCGCAGAGTCTGAAGGCGAGAGGAGCTCCACCCGCACCCCATCGAGATAGTCGTAGCTATAGGCATCGCGCACATTGCCCGTGAGCGTCAGACTGTCCGTAGGCGTTGCAGCGAAGGCAACGGGTGTGGCCGCAAGAAGGCTGAAGATGCTGAGCAGCATCCGGCGCAGGGTGCAGAATTGGGCGGAAGAACTTGTCATAAGCTTTTTCTGTTTTGGAGGCTTTAGTATCCTATCGATATCCTATAATCATCATCCATCAAGGCGTACTGTATCATGCAGATGTCCTGTAATGAACAGCACAAAGGTAAGGGTATTTTTTCAAATCGACAAAATTTCAAGGTTTACAAAAGGTTTTCTTCCTCCTTCTCGGCGTTTGTAAACCCGGTTTACAGCGTTTTCACCCGTTTTTTCGTAGTTTTGCCCCATAATTTGCTTGAACTATGCCGAGTCACGACAGCGCATTACCAAGCCTTTATGGCATTGACCAAGCAGAACAATGAATGAAGGGATGTTCTATAAATTAGTTTTATGTTCATTTCGGAAGTGTTCTTATGCTTGGCCACTTTTCATACTCTCGCTTGTATATTTCTATCCTTTAAACACTTACATAGCCCGCTGTGGCTTCGCCGAAGATTGGCTACGGCTCGGCATAGCAGAAAACAAGTTTTCGCTCTGCTCTCACCTTGCACAATCTTTGCGCGTGTTCACAGGACAGAAATCTACTGTGCGATAGTTCGAAAACTGTCTCAAGCTAATTTATAGAACATCCCTGAAAAGCATACACCCCTAAAGCCATGAAGCCGGCAAACGTTTTTCTCTTCTTTTTTCTCCTGCTTTCCGTCTCCTGCCGCTCAGACTACAGCCGCAAGCAACAGGAGATACGGCAGCTTATGGCGTGTTGCACCGATACCGACACCTTGGCCGACCTGCCCCGCGCCCTGTATCTTACAGACTATATGGAGGCACACGGGAGCCCGACAGAGCGTCAACGAGCCTGGCGAATGCTTGCAAAAGTTTACCGACAACACCGGAAACCGGCCTTCGAGATGCGCGCCTTGCGGATAGCTTTGGCCAGCGTGGATACCTGCCATGCCTATGACACGCTGGAGATGGCAAAGTGCTACTACGACATGAGCACTTGTCTGCACAACTGTTCCCGCTTCCACGAGGCCCTGACGATGTCGCTCCGGGCATGCCAACTGGCAGAGGCCGTACACGACACCATTCAAAGCCACATCTGGATGGGGCAACGTGCCTGGACATACAGTGAACTGAGGGAAACGTCGTTGCTGCTGCAGGCCTCAGACTCGGCTTATCGGTATCTGTGGGCTCACGGCATGCGGACTGAAGCCGTAGACGCACGCCTGCCATACGTATCTCACCAAATCGGCATATGCCCCACAGACTCTGCGATGCGCTGGCTTGAGGAATATCGCCGTCTGACTCACCGCAATCTTACCAGCCCACACTCGCGCGATGCCATTTTCTTCTGGCGTCTGCAAGGCAACTGTTGGAAGCACAGGGGGCAGACAGATTCGGCAGCGGCATATTATCGCCGGATGCTACAACCCGGCTCGCCGAACAACGAGGCTATGGTGGTGGGCTATACCTGTCTGGCACGATTATACGAAAAAGCAGGAAATGATGATACTGCAAATGTCTATTACACAAAAGCGCGAGAAAGCTACGAAGAAGGCAAAACCTTCAACTTTGCCGACAGCATGGAAGAGGAGATGGACGGCTACCACCGGAAACGGGAGTATATGGAAAAAGAGCGGCGTGCCCGGCACACCAGTCATATGCTCATTGCCAGTCTGGCAGTCCTCGTGTTCCTCACCGTCTTTGGCATATCCCGGTATGTGCTGCTGCGCCGCCGATACCGCGAGGCCTTGGTGTTGAACAGCGAATATACGGAAATGCTGGAACTGCTGAAACAGAAGTCGTTGCCGCAACTTGTCACTACCACCATAGCACGTCGTTTCCACGAGCTTTCCTCGCAGGAAGCCCATCCCACCTCCGCTGAATGGCAGGCGCTCTACACCCAGACGTCCACCCTTTATCCCCACCTTTTCCCCACACTCGTCCGCAACTATGGCCTGCAGTTTCCCGGCCAGACCCTGTCGGGGCAAGAGCAGCGTGCGGTCTGCCTCATTGCCATCCGCTGCACACCCTTGCAGATGTCCATTCTGATGGTCTGCAGCAAGAGCAACGTCAGCAACCTCCGACGCCGGCTTTACCATAAACTCACGGGCAAGGAAGGGACAGGTGCCGACCTTGACCGCCTCATTGCCGAACTATGCTCCTGACGGTAGGGAAGCGAAATGACAACAGATTTTAAGATTTTTGGCGCGTTTAACGCCTTGAGAAGGCCATCGGAAGCCACCACACCGTGGCTCGTCCGAATATTTTGCATCACATGCAGCAGGGGCGTTATCCTCCATTCTAGAGCGGTTTTTCGGCGTTTTCCCTTCGGAACACGGAAAACATCGGACTTCTTCAAGGCAAAGTTCCGAGGTTTTGCCTCAAAAGTACGGATGTTTTTGCTCAAGAAGTCCGGTGTTTTTGACCTGTATTTCGGCTTTTTTTGTTTCTTTTTTCCCCATTTCAGGCCATTTTCTCCTTAAACAAGTTCGAAACATCCGCTTTCAAGACCTGCAAGAACAGGCAATTTGGCATATAGAGTTGGCTAAACACGACAATTTATTCCTATTTCCGCCTTGAAAGCGATACAAAATATTGTCAAAACTTTTGAAGGTTCGCGACCGTCTGTCGGGAGACATCGCCGTTGTGTGACGGACTTTTTCCCTGGCATTCCATTCCTTCCCCTGCCGCAGGGGGAGACTTCGACCCGTCAATGCCCCGTTATCATCAACTTGCTGTGTCAGAATTGGCCTTACGACGTGCCCTAACGGGCAATATTGCAGGACAAAATTTGCGGTGTCGGGGAATAATGCATAAATTTGCGCGGAATTAAGGAGTAAAAAAGGCAGGGGCACAGCACCCTGCCAGCACGTTCTCTCTATCTCTATGATACGAAAATTCGATTTCCTCGTAATTGGTTCCGGAGTGGCCGGAATGAGTTACGCCCTCCAGGCCGCCGCCTCGGGTAAAGGCAAGGTGGCACTCATCTGCAAAACCACCATCGACGAAGCGAACACGGCCAAGGCCCAGGGCGGAGTGTCGAGCGTGACGAACTTCGAGGTTGACAGCTTCGAAAAGCACATCGAGGACACCATCATCGCAGGTGACTACATCTCAGACCCCGAAGCCGTAGAGCAGGTGGTGAAAGGCGGTCCCGAAGGCATACGCCGACTGGTGGAATGGGGTGTGAACTTCGACAAACGCGATGACGGAAAATACGACCTCCACCGCGAGGGCGGACACTCCGAATTCCGCATTCTCCACCATGCCGACGACACCGGCTTCGAAATCCAACGGGGACTCATCGAAGCCTGCCGGCGATGCCGCAACATCCGCATCATGGAAAACCACTATGCCGTGGAGGTCATCACACAGCACCATCTGGGCGTGGAGGTGAACCGCCGCACTCCGGACATCGAATGCTACGGCGCCTACGTCCTCGATCCCGACACAGGGAAAATCGACACCTACCTCTCGCGCGTCACCGTGCTCGCCACCGGAGGCTGCGGTGCCGTCTATGCCACCACGTCGAACCCGAACATCGCCACCGGCGACGGCATTGCCATGGCCTACCGCGCCAAAGCCACGGTAAAGGACATGGAGTTCGTACAGTTTCACCCTACCGTACTCTACAATCCACACGAGACGCATCCCGCCTACCTCATCACCGAGGCCATGCGCGGCTACGGCGGCATCCTGCGCCTGCCGAACGGCCAGGAGTTCATGCAGAAATACGACAGAAGACTCTCGCTGGCGCCGCGCGACATCGTGGCACGCGCCATTGACCGCGAAATGAAACTGGGGGGCTTGGACCACGTCTGCCTCGACGTCACACACAAAGACCCCGACGAGACGCGCCACCACTTCCCCAACATCTATGCCAAGTGCATGAGCATCGGCATCGACATCACACGGCAGTACATTCCCGTGGTCCCCGCCGCCCACTACCTTTGCGGCGGCGTGAAGGTGGACCTCCACAGCGAAAGCTCCATACACCGCCTCTACGCCATCGGCGAATGCTCCTGCACAGGGCTCCACGGCGGCAACCGCCTAGCATCGAACAGCCTCATCGAAGCCGTCGTCTATGCCGAAAAGGCGGCTGAGCACAGCATCGCACACATCGACGAGTATACCTTCAACGACAACGTGCCCGAATGGAACGACACGGGAACGATGACAAACGAAGAAAAGATTCTCATCGCACAGGACGCCCGCGAGGTCTGCACCATCATGTCGAACTATGTGGGCATCGTACGCTCCAACCTCCGCCTCCACAGGGCATGGACGCGCCTCGACCTTCTCTACGAAGAAACGGAAGAACTCTTCAAACGCGTGAAGGCCACTCCCGACATCTGCGAACTCCGCAACATGATCAATGTGGGATACCTCATCACCCGCCAGGCCCTGGAGCGCAAGGAAAGCCGCGGACTGCACTACACCGTCGACTATCCCAAGCATGCCCTCGACGCCTGAGCATATCTTTGGGGAATGCTTTTCCCAAGGCAACACATTTCCCGAAGCGACATAAACAAAGCATACACACACATTATACAGAATTCATCCGGCCGGACATTGCCGTCGGTGCCGGACTACACCACCACACATCCGAAAAACGTATGTCCGTACAACAGAAAAAAATCAAGGAATTAGTAGAAAAACGCGCCATTGCACGCCTCGGAGGCGGCGAAACGGCCATCGACAAACAGCATGCCAAAGGTAAGGCCACGGCACGCGAACGCATCGCACTCCTCGTCGACGAAGGCTCGTTCGAGGAAATGGACATGTTCAAGCTCCACCGCTGCCACGACTTCGGCATGGAGAAGAAGAAGTTCTTCGGCGACGGCATCGTCTGCGGTAGCGCCACCATCAACGGCCGCCTCACCTATGTCTATGCACAGGACTTCACCGTCAACGGCGGTAGCCTCTCCGAAACCATGGCCGAGAAAATCTGCAAGGTGCAGGACCTCGCCCTCAAGATGGGCGCCCCCATCATCGGTCTTAACGACTCCGGCGGCGCTCGCATACAGGAAGGCGTCAACAGTCTGGCAGGATTTGCCAACATCTTCCAGCGCAACATCGAGGCTTCGGGCGTCATACCTCAGATTAGCGGCATCTGCGGCCCCTGCGCCGGAGGTAGCGTCTACAGCCCCGCACTCACCGACTTCATCGTCATGCTCGAAAACGTCAGCTACATGTTCCTCACCGGACCCAAGGTGGTGAAGACCGTCACCGGAGAGGATGTGAGCCAGGAAGAGCTCGGAGGTGCCTCGGTGCATGCAAAAAAGAGCGGCGTATGCCACTTCACCGCACAGACCGAAGAAGAGTTTGCCGCACTGCTACGCCAGCTCCTTACCTATATCCCCCAGAACAACCGCGAGCGTACGCCCCGCGTGGAATGCAACGACCCCATCGACCGTCGTGAGGACCGTCTGAACGAAATCATCCCCGACAACCCCAACCAGGCCTACGACATGTACGAGGTCATCGGCGCCATCGTCGACAACGGAGAGTTCATGGAGGTACAGCGTGAGTTTGCCCGCAACATCATCGTCGGCTTCGCACGCTTCAACGGCCAGAGCGTGGGCATCGTAGCCAACCAGCCCAAGGTCTTCGCCGGTGTGCTCGACTGCAACGCCTCGCGCAAGGCCGCACGCTTTGTCCGCTTCTGCGACGCCTTCAACATCCCCATCGTCAGCCTCGTCGACGTGCCGGGATTCCTCCCCGGAACCGGACAGGAATACAACGCCGTCATCAGCCACGGTGCCAAGCTCCTCTACGCCTACGGCGAAGCCACTGTGCCCAAGGTCACCGTCACCCTCCGCAAGAGCTACGGCGGCAGCCACATCGTCATGGGCAGCAAGCAGCTCAAGGCCGACATGAACTACGCATGGCCCTCGGCCGAAATCGCCGTCATGGGTGCCAGCGGTGCCGTCGCCGTGCTGCAGGCCAAGGCTGCAAAGGCTGCTGAAGACCCCAAGGCTTTCCTCGCCGAAAAGGAAAAGGAATACAACGACCTCTTCACCAACCCCTACAAGGCTGCTGAGTATGGCTACGTCGACGACGTCATCGAGCCCCGCAACACCCGTCTGCGCATCTGTCGCGCACTGGCACAACTTGAAACCAAGAGCGAGTCGCGACCCGCAAAGAAACACGGCAACCTCCCCCTCTAAAACCACCACGACACCACGCACATGAAACACATCAAATACCACATCGGGGGCAAGGAGGTGTGCATCTCCATTTCTAACAACGGAAATGTGGCGGCCGTCACTGCCGACGGCTTGCAGCTGGAACCTACGTCCCAGGAGATGACCGTCTATGCTGCCGTCATCGCTCTTGCACTGGCACAGTACGAGGTGGAGGAGGTTCACGATGAAGAACCTGCCTCCATCACGCTCAAGCGCAAGGACACGGCATGGAACGAACCCTCACGACAGTTCAACCACCACAACTGATTTTCCCATTCTTCCCAAAAACAAAGCCGACAAACCATCAATGAGAACATACAGTTATAACGTCAATGGTGCGCAGTACGACGTGACCATTGAAAGCATCCAGGGCCAGATGGCAAAAGTCAACGTCAACGGCGTTGCCTTCGACGTGGAAATGCTGGGCGCCCCCATCACCGAGGGCGACCTCCCCGCAGCCGCTCCTGCCGCTGCACCTGCCGCCACCACCGCAGCTCCCGCAGCCGCTCCCGCCACCCCTGCAGCAGCTCCTGCCAAAGGCGCTGCCGGAGCAGGAACACCCGTCAAAGCTCCCCTTCCCGGCGTAGTCACCAAAGTGCTTGTCGCCAACGGACAGGCCGTGAAGAAGGGCGACACTGTGGTGGTGCTCGAGGCCATGAAGATGGAGAACAACATCACCGCCGAGTGCGACGGCACCGTTTCCGGAGTGTGCTGCGCCGCCGGTGACAGTGTCATGGAAGGCACCACGCTCGTCACCATCGCCTAAGTATCTTCCCGCACGGCACACACAAGCCTGATACCCCGCCTTCTGCGTGCAAGCATCCTCCCCACGACTTTGTACGCAGAAGGTGTTGGCGTATCTTGCCCCCATACACGAAAACCAGAAAAAACCAGAAAACCATAAAAAGCAGGCACCCCTGAAAAAACAAAAAATGAAGCGTTTCCGTTTGATTAACAACCTCGTAGGCTGGGTGGTATTCTTCGTGGCCGCCGTCACCTACATCCTCACGGTGGAGCCTTCGGCACCCTTCTGGGACTGTCCGGAGTTCACCACCACGGCGGCGCGTCTTGAGGTGGGACATCCCCCCGGCGCACCTTTCTTCATGCTTACCGGCAACTTCTTCAGCCATTTTGCCGCCGACAACACGCAGATAGCGCTGATGGTCAACATCATGTCGGCCATCCTCTCCGCATTCTGCATCCTCTTCCTCTTCTGGAGCGTCACACACCTGGTACGCCGCCTCATCATCGACGACAACGCCACGGAAATCTCCCCCCGCAACACCCTCGTCATCATGGCAAGCGGTGTGGCAGCGGCATTGGCCTACGCATGGAGCGACACCTTCTGGTTCTCCGCCGTCGAAAGCGAAGTGTATGCCTATAGCTCCATGTTCACCGCCCTCGTCTTCTGGCTCATCCTCAAATGGGAAGAGCAGGCCGACGAACCGCGCTCCGACCGTTGGCTCGTGCTCATCTTCTACCTTACAGGACTGAGCATTGGCGTCCATCTCCTCAACCTCCTCTGCCTCCCTGCTATCGTGCTGGTATACTACTACCGCCGCTATCCGCAGGCTAACCTCAAAGGCTCGCTCCTGGCACTTGCCGTCTCCTTCGGCCTCGTGGCTGCCGTGCTCTACGGTGTGGTACCCGGAATCGTCAAGGTGGGCGGATGGTTCGAGCTGGCGTTCGTCAACGGGCTTGGACTGCCCTTCAACTCGGGAATGGTGGCCTACATCGTCGTCCTCGTTGCCGTCGTCCTCAGCGCCATTTGGGCCACTACAAAGAAGAACCGCCTGCGCATCAACATCCTCTACGTGGCTTCCGTGGCATTGCTCGGAATTCCCTTCTACGGTGAGGGGTACAAGATGCAGATTGCGGTGGGCATCCTCGTCCTCGTCTTCCTCGCATGGGGGCTTACCCTCAAGGACAAGCGTGGGGAGTACATCCTCCGCAAGCGGGTGCTCAACACCTCGCTCCTCTGCATGCTCATGCTGATGATTGGATATTCCACCTATGCCGTCATCGTCATCCGCTCCACGCAGAACACGCCCATGGACCAGAATTCGCCGGAGGACATCTTCTCGCTCGGCACCTACCTCAACCGCGAGCAGTACGGCTCACGCCCCCTCTTCTTCGGCGAAGCCTACACCTCGCGCCCCGTCGACATCGACACCCAGGAACGCATCCAGCGCCATGAGAACACCGCCGAGGAACAGGCTGCCGGAAAGAAGGACGTCTATGACATCGTGGAAGTGCAGGGCAACTACGTCTTCCCCAGCGAAATGAAGATGTTCTTCCCCCGTATGTACAGCTCGAAGCATGCACAGGCCTACAACGACTGGCTCGGAGGAGTGGACACTCACGACGTCACCTTCAGCTTCGTTCGCGACAACGAACGCTACGACGACATTCCCGGAGAAATGCCCTCGCAGTGGGACAACATCCGCTTCTTCCTCTCCTACCAGGTCAACTTCATGTACTGGCGCTATTTCATGTGGAATTTCGCTGGAAGACAGAACGACCTGCAGGGCCATGGCGAATATGAGCATGGAAACTGGATTACAGGATTCCCCTTCATCGACAACGCCATGTACGGCAACCAGGAAAAGCTTCCCCAGGTGCTGCGTGAGAACAAGGGCCACAACGTCTTCTACTGTCTGCCCCTGCTGCTCGGACTGCTCGGACTCTTCTGGCAGGCCTACCGCGGACGCCGCGGCATACAGCAGTTCTGGATTGTATTCTTCCTCTTCTTCATGACGGGACTTGCCATCGTCCTCTATCTCAACCAGACCCCGATGCAGCCCCGTGAGCGCGACTATGCCTATGCCGGCTCCTTCTACGCCTTTGCCATGTGGATAGGATTCGGCGTGCTGGCTCTCGCCGAAATGCCACAGGCCATCGCCGCATACCTTAAGCGCCAGTGGAACCACAAGTACGACATGCCCGTGGCCATCCTCGCTGCCGTAGTGGCACTCGCCGTACCCCTGCAGATGGTCAGCCAGACGTGGGACGACCATGACCGTTCGGGACGTACCACATGCCGTGACTTCGGAGCCAACTACCTACATACCCTCGACGAGAAGGGAAATCCCATCATCTTCACCAACGGTGACAACGACACCTTCCCCCTCTGGTATGCACAGGACACCGAAGGCATACGCACCGACGCCCGCGTCTGCAACCTCTCGTACCTCCAGACCGACTGGTATACTGACCAGATGTGCCGTCCGGCATGGAAGAGCCCCGCGCTCCCCATCACATGGAACCGCTACGAATATGTAGACAACATCAAGGGCTTCGGCCCCGACGGCTCACAGAGCCACGACGTCTTCTACATCCACGACGCAAAGGAATACCTCAAAGTCCTTAAGCAGCAGATGCAGGACGACCCCTCGCTCACGGCAAAATACGGCTGCGACGACCCCTTCGACATCCGCTTCATCATCGATAATTTCGTACGTAACCCCGAAATCTGCTACGTCCCCACCGACTCCATTGTCGTCCATGTCGACCCCAAGGCCGTCATCGCCTCGGGCATGATGCTCCCCAACGGCCCAGACAGCATCCCCGAAAGCTTCAGCATCTCGCTCAAGGGAAAGAGCATGGTGACGAAGTCGGAAATGATGGTCTACGAAATGCTTGCAAGCCACAACTGGGTGCGACCGCTCTACATGAGCGTCACCCTCGGCGCGGAAAACTATGCCGGACTCGACCGTCATCTCGTCCTCGAAGGACTTGCCTCACGCGTTACGCCCTTCACCTTTGACGATGAAGTCGTCGACACCGAAAAGATGTACGACAACCTCATGCACAAGTTCCGCTACGGCGGTCTTGAGCACGACGGCATCTACCTTGACCAGACCATCATGCGCATGTGCCACACACACCGCTCCATGTTCGTACAGCTCATCGGAGCACTCCTCAAGGAGGGCAAGACCGACAAGGCGCTGAAGGCACTGGAATACTGCAAGAAGGTCATCCCCGAAAAGAACGTTCCCTACGAAATCCTTTCCGTAGGTTACGACTACGACCGCGGAATCTTCAAGCTCCCCGACTACTGGCACCAGGTGGGCCGCGACAAGGAGGCCGAACGCATACTGGTGAAGATGGCACAGACCTCCGTTGAATACCTCGAATGGTACAACTCCCTCGGCAAGGAACGTCTGCTCACCTATGGCAATGCTGCCGAACGCCAGTACCTCTACCTCTCCGCTGCCATCGAAGGACTTGATATGTGCCACAGCAAGCAGCACGACCTTTTCATGAAAAAGGCCGACCAACTGCAGCACACTGCCGTAGGAAAACTTATCCAGTACCGCGCCCAGCAACGCTATATGCAGCAGATGCAGGGCACGGAATATGCCGAAGAGGAGGAATATGCTGAAGAATAAGCTCCTCTGACACTCCCCCCTGACAGGGTAGGTACCACATCC
This sequence comes from Bacteroidales bacterium, assembly GCA_004555055.1. GTDB lineage: Bacteria > Bacteroidota > Bacteroidia > Bacteroidales > Bacteroidaceae > Alloprevotella. Next base: position 14,609 of record SFJN01000007.1, read on the forward strand.
CCCGCCGCAAGGGCCGCACAATCTGCCCCACCGACGGCACAGGATGCGGTGCCTACCCCGTTTTTTTCGCATCAGGGATGTTCTATAAATTAGCTTGAGACAATTTTCGAGCTATCGTACAGTAGATTTCTGTCCTGCGAACACGCGCATAGCGGGCTATGTAAGTGTTTAAAGGATAGAAATATACAAGCGAGAGCTCGAAAAGTGGCCAAGCATGAGAACACTTCCTAAATGAATAAAAAACTAATTTATAGAACATCCCTTCACACATTTCCCACAAGATGAAACCACACCTATTCCCTACCCTGATACTCTGCCTGGCATGCGCTTTCAACGCCCATGCACAGCAGCAACTCCCCTACAACCAGACTTTCGACGATGCCAGCGCTTTTGAAGAATTTGTGGTACTTGATGCCAACGGCGACAACTATACCTGGAAATACGACAGCTTCAGTGCCGAAGCCTCGTGCGAACGCGACATGTATGCCGATGCCGACGACTGGCTCTTCACCCCAGTTTTTGCCCTGAAGGCAGGCACGGAATATACCCTTTCCTTCGACGGACACACACAGTATGGCGGCAACGACGAGGTGTTCGACCTGCTCATCGGCTCCGAGGCGCTCCCCACAGCCATGAAACAGCACATCGCTGAAGGACTGAGCGTCAACGAAACCTATCCCCTCAAGCACTTCGAGCAGAACTTCACCGTCGAGGCCGACGGCGACTACCGCCTCGCCTTCCACCACAGGACCACGGGCGAGACATACGGCAACGCCCTGCTCATCGACAACCTTAGCCTGACGGCCAAGGCTGCAGACGTGGAGGATTCACGCCCTGCACCTGTCAGCGACCTTATCTTCACCTATGACTACGACAGCCAAGCCGTGAAACTCAAATGGAAGGCTCCCTCCACCACCGTCGACGGCAAACCCCTCGACGCCTCATCGCTCACCTACACCGTAACCCGTCTAGGTAACGATGCGCCCGTGGTCACCGACTTCCCCGGCACCACCTTCCGCGAGGAGCTCCGGCTCTCCGACCTCAACGAGGCCAACGTTTTCTTCGGACAGGGCCTTGCACGCTACATCGTAGTGGCAAAGGACGCCCAGGGACAGGTGAGCGACAAGACCTTCTCGAACTTCAAGGTCATCGGCACCCCCTACACCATCCCCTACGCTGAGTCGTTCGCCGCAGGCAACCCCTCCTCGTTCTGGGGCGAAAGCCACGAGGGCATCGGACGCTGGCTCCCCCTTGCTGCTTCCGACACCTATGTCAAGGACGCCGACGGCGGAATGTACAGCTTCACCTCCGTCCAAGGAGGCGACACAGGCATAGGGTTCTCCGGACTCATCGACCTCGCCGGTGCCGCAAACCCCGTTCTCTTCTTCTGGTATTTCTGCACAGAATTCGGAAGCGACGAACTGCAAGTGATGGCAGCGGCCGACGGAGGAGACTTCGAAACGTTGCAGGACCTCGACGCCTCGTCCGAAAACACATTCCGCACCTGGAACCAGGTGACCGTACCCCTCACCGCCTATGCCGACAGCCGCTTCGTGCAGGTGGCGTTCTCCAACCGCAGCCTCTCTGGCTCAAGCCTCGTCTACGTCGACGACATCCGCATCTTTAACCAAGTGGAGCGCGACCTTGCCATCGAGGTGCTGGAACTTCCCGTCAACCTCCGTCCCGACGAGCCCCGCAGTGCCACCGTCCGCGTTCGGAACAACGGTATGCAGACTGCCGCTGCTGGCGACTGCCTCGTAGAGTTCACGGCTTCCGGCATGGTCATCGGCACCGCCACACCCGCTGCTGACCTTCCCTCCGGAGGCGAGACGGACCTCATCATCCCCATTGCAACATCGCCCGCACTCGAAGGCGACAGCGTCGAGGTGACAGCACGTGTAGTGCTCGACGGCGACGAAAATCCCGACAACAACGCAACATCTCCCTGCCGTCTGCGCCTGCTGCTCCCGAGTTATCCCGTTCCCACCGCTCTTTACGGCAACACTGCCGCCGAAGGCGTGGTGCTCACCTGGCAGCAGCCCGAGGCTCCGCGTGCCGAAGGACACACCGTCACCGACAGTTTTGAGGACGCTCCCGACTTCACCATCACAAACTGGGGCGACTGGATTCTGCACGACGCCTCGGGATGCAACGTCTACGGCGTGGAGCAGTACGACTTCCCCAACATGGGACTGCCTCAGGCTTATACCGTGCTCAATCCCGAAGCCGTTGGAATGAGTGCAGGATGGGCGGCACACACCGGCTCGAAACTCCTTGCAGCCTTCGCCTCGGGCAACTGCGTCATCGACCACTGGCTCATCTCGCCCGAACTCCCGCGCTGCCGCCAGACCATCAGTTTCTTTGCCAAGGCTTATTCCAAGACCTACCCCGAAACCTTCGAAGTGCTCAGCACAAGTGAGAGCATCGATACCGGCACCTTCACCAAGCTTGCAAAATACACCACCCCCAAGGGCAGCAACGACTGGCAGGAATACCAGGTGGAACTGCCTGCAGGCTCCAAGTATTTTGCCATCCGTGCCGTCTCTGACGACACCTTCGCCCTGCTCCTCGACGATGTCACCTTCATGCCCGACACCTGCGGCGTGCAGGACATCCGCCTGCTCGGCTATAACGTTTACCGCGACGGGGAGAAACTCAACGAAGTTCCCGTAGTGGCCACCACCTTCACCGACACCGATGTCGCCGACGGCGACCACCTCTACCGCGTTTCTGCCGTCTACGATGCCGGAGAGTCCGTATGGTCGGCACCCGTAAGCCTCACCACCGTCGGCATCAGCACCGTAGTATTCGGAACCGCTCCCTACAATCCGCTCTACGACCTCCAGGGCCGTCGCATCAAGCATCCTGCCTCGGGCATCGTCCTGCAGGGCGGACGCAAGGTTTATGTACCCTCTGACGGGCAATAACCTCCACTCCCTCCGTGGGCGGCATATGGGCATCGCTCCTGTCTTCCCCTCTCCTCACGGCCCGGGGCCATGACAGTCCTGCCCCCCTGCCGCCCACGTTTTTTCCCTACCCACACACTCCCTTACGGACATCCCCCCCTTTTATGTTGATAGAACAACCTCCCCGCCTGCTCCGCTGGCTCTACCCCCGTGCCCTTTGGCGCATGGACCCCTCGGAACGCGCGGTATTTCTCACCTTTGATGACGGTCCCATCCCCCATGTCACGCCATGGGTACTCGAGGTGCTTGCCCACTACGGCATCCACGCCACATTCTTCATGGTCGGCGACAACATCCGCAAACATCCCGAAGAGTTCCGCCAAGTGGTGGCAGCAGGACATACGGTGGGCAACCATACGTTCCACCACATCTCAGGACACATCCACGGCGACTTCCATTTTACCACCGACGTGGAGGATTGCCAGCACCTGATTGACGAGGGCATCCGCAGCGTCATCCCCCACCACAGCCGTCCGGTGGGTGAACTGCCGCTCTTCCGGCCACCGCACGGCTGGATGAAGCGCGCACAGTATGCCTATGTCGCCAAACACTACCGTGTGGTGATGTGGGATCTCGTCACACGCGACTATTCCATGCGCCTCGACGCCGACGACGTCCTCGACAATGTACGACGCTATGCCCGCAACGGCAGCATCATCACCTTCCACGACTCCCTGAAAAGCATCGCAAAGCTCCGTACCGCACTGCCTGCCGCCATCGAATGGCTCCGCGACGAGGGCTATGACTTCCGCACGCTCTGAAATCCACGTTCAACGTTGAAATCCGTCTCCTGACAACGTTTGCGATAAGCGAGCGCAGAGCCGAGCTTGCTTGAGCTCTGCCGAGCGTAGAAAACGAAGGCGAAGCCATAAGACGACAATAAATAGTATGACTGCCCACCATTCATCACCGCCCACCATCCTCTGTGCACGGCACGTCAAGGAAGCCGCCCTTGCCACAGGTTTTGCAGCCTGCGGCATCGCACCCGCCGCTCCCCTCAGTGCCGAACGTGCGGAGGAGCGTGCGGAAATGCTGCAACGGGGTCACCATGCCGGCATGGAATGGCTGGAACGCCACGAAGACCTGCGCCGCGACCCCCGTCTGCTGCTCCCCGGGGCATGCACCGTAGTAAGCCTGGCGTGGCCCTGGCCCCCACAACCCGCCGCAGCACCGCCCATCGCAGCCTATGCCCTCGGGGCGGACTACCATGTGACGGTGAAGAACGCTTTGCGGAATCTGGCATCGCGCTTTTGCGGGAATGACGAAACTTCTGTGCGCTGCCTTGTCGACACTGCCCCCGTCGACGAACGCTACTGGGCATGGCGTGCCGGAGTAGGGTTCATCGGACGCAGCGGGATGCTCATCATTCCCCGCCTGGGCTCCCGCTTCTTTCTCGGTGAAATCCTCACCACCCTCCCCGCCGATGCCTACGATGTCCCCCTGACGCCCGACATCGCCTCCCACAGCCTCTGCGGCACCTGCCACCGGTGCCTCGACGCCTGTCCGGGCAAGGCCCTCACCGCCCATGGCCTCGACGCCCGCCGCTGCCTCTCGTACCTTACCATCGAACACCGCGGCCCACTGCCCCCGAAGACGGCAGAGTGGATGCACGCCACACCGGGCACACCGCTCTTCTACGGCTGCGACCGCTGCACCGAGGTTTGTCCGTACAACGCCCCGAAACGGACGGCAACGGACAATGACGGCAACGGACTTCGTGCTGGCGGAGACGGCACGATGCCCGCCGACGACGATTTCTGGAAGCGTCTCACCTTGGCAGACTACCGCCACATCTTCCGAGGCTCAGCGGTGAAACGGGCGAAGTACGAGGGGTTGATGCGGAACATCCGTGCGTTTTATGGAGAGGAATCGGCGGAGAACGATGCTCCGGACAGCCTATGACACACCTACATTTATAGCGCACCCCTAAAAAAGGCAGAGGGAAGGCAACGTTTTCGATAAGCGAGCGCAGAGCCAAGCGATGGAGCAGCGAGTGGAGAAGCTGAACAGACGACCGCAGAGAAGGCATGAAGCGTACATGGCCATCACCTTTTCTGCAGCATTTTCCAACATACACACACAAGACATATTCCGGAGGTGTCCCACTCCAACGGCAAAGGATTTGCGTTTCTTGTCCGTTTTTTTGCAGTTTGCCGATGGCAGAAGTCCCTGATGGCAGAGGTTTGAAATGTATGATGTAAATTTGCTGCATCAGAAAAACATATACCACCATCATCCCCCCCAATGTCTTTACCATGAATCCCCTGAAAGCACTCCTTGTCTCCGCCCTTGCCCTTCCCGCCCTTGCCGTCTTTGCCGACCATGAGCGCAGCGGCAATTCCGTCATCATACATCCCGCCTCCGGAGCCTCCCGCACCGTCCGCCTTCAGGTGGTAAACGACCACATCATCCGCGTGGAGCAGACCCCTGCCACAGCGATTCCGAAGAAAAAGACCAGTCTTGTGGTACTTCCGCAGGGCACCACTCCATCTTTCACCGTGGAGGAAGACGCACAGGCGGTACACGTCCGTGCCACCGGCATCAGTGCCACCGTCACGAAAAGCGACGGCCATGTGGCCTTCTTCGATGCTCACGGCAAACCCCTGCTGGCAGAAAAGCACAAGGCATTCCAGCCCTTCGTCAGTCCGCAGACCCAACTTCCCGAAACCTACCGCCCCTCGTCGCCCGAAGAGATAGGATGGGGAAAGGATCGCGATGCCCATATCCTCAGCCTCGACGACCGCACAGGATGGTCGTGGAACGTCCGTTTCTCCTCGCCCGATGACGAGGCCATCTATGGTCTCGGACAGCACCAGAGCGAGGAGATGAACTATAAGGGACGCAACGAGGAACTGTTCCAGTACAACACCAAGGTAAGCGTACCCTTTGTAGTGAGCACCGCGGGCTACGGCCTGCTGTGGGACAGCTACAGCTACGGCCGGTGGGGCAATCCCTCGGGCTACCGGCAGTTGGGCGACATCTTCCGCCTCTACGACCGCGACGGAAACCCCGGACAGCTCACTGGCACCTACACCGAGGCGTCCGGGCAGCAGGTGGTACGCGGCGAAGACTCGCTCTACTACGAGAATTCGCGCGAGATACCCCGCCTCCCGCAGGGTTTTGCCCTCAACGGCAGCCACGTCGTCTACGACGGTTTCCTCGAAGCCCCTGCCTCCGGGATGTTCCATTTCATCCTCTATTATGCCGGCTACGTGAAGGTTTGGCTCGACGGCCACCTTGTAGTGCCCGAACGCTGGCGCACGGCATGGAACCCGAACGCGTACAAATTCCAGGCATCGCTGCTCGAAGGCCGCCGCACACCCCTGCGCATCGAATGGGAGCCTGACGGCGACGTCAGCTATTGCGGTCTCAGAGCCGCCACCCTGCAGGATGACGCCACACAGCGCGAGGTGAGCATATGGGCAGAAATGGACCGCGATATGGACTATTACGTCATTGCCGGCGACAACATCGACAGCATCATCAGCGGATACCGTACACTGACCGGAAAATCGCAGGTAATGCCCAAATGGATCCTGGGATTCTGGCAGAGCCGCGAACGCTACAAGACGCAGGAGGAACTGACCTCCACGCTCAGCGAACTGCGCCGCAGACGCATTCCCGTCGACGTAATGGTGCAAGACTGGAACTACTGGCGCGACGACCAATGGGGAAGTCACGAATTCGACCCCGCACGCTATCCCAACCCCCAGGCGATGTTCGACAGTGTACACCGGGCGGGGGCACGCCTCATGATCAGCTGTTGGCCGAAGTTCTACTGCGGCACGGAACACTACCGCGAACTCGATGCCAACGGCTGGATTTACCGCCAGGCCGTCACCGACAGCATCTACGACTGGCTGGGATACATGGGCTCTTTCTACGATGCCTACTCCAAAGGTGCCCGGAAAATGTTCTGGCAACAGATGGACGAACACCTCTATACCCCCTTCGGGAAGAGCATGGACGCCTGGTGGATGGATGCCAGCGAGCCCAACGTCCGCGACTGCACTCCCATCGACTACCGCAAACTCCTGTGCGGCCCCACCGCCCTGGGCACGAGCGACGAATACTTCAACGCCTACTCCATCGTCAATGCCGACGCCATCTACAACGGCCAGCGCAGCACGAACCCCCGGCGCCGCGTCTTCCTCCTCACCCGTTCGGGCTTTGCCGGACAGCAGCGCTACGGCACCGCCACATGGAGCGGAGACATCGCCACACGCTGGGAGGATATGCGGGCACAGGCCACGGCAGGCCTGAACTTCTCTATGGCAGGCATCCCTTTCTGGGGGATGGACATCGGGGGTTTCTGCGTGGAAAACCGCTATGTGAAGGCTGCCGCGGGCGCCGGTGACACCGCTACTACAGAGAGCGACGACCTGGCAGAATGGCGCGAACTGCAGGCCCGCTGGCACGAAATGGGATGCTTCGTCCCCCTGTTCCGCACCCACGGCCAGTGGCCCTTCCGCGAGGCGTGGCACATCGCTCCCGAAGGACACCCTGCCTACGAGGCCATCGTGGCCCACGACCGCCTGCGCTACCGCCTCATGCCCTACCTCTACAGCATGGCGGGGTGGGTGCATTTCCGCGACTATACCATGATGCGGGCACTGCCCATGGACTTTGCCGGGCAACCCTGGCTCCACGATGTGGGCGACCAGTGGATGTTCGGACCTTCGATTATGGTATGTCCCGTCATGACGTACAAGGCCCGCAGCCGCGAGGTAATCTTTCCCGAGGGCACCGGGTGGTACGACCTCCACACCGGACGCCTCATGCCTGCCGTACGCTCCCTACGCGTCGACGCACCCTACGGCCGCATTCCCCTCTATGCTCCTGCAGGGGCCATCATCCCCGTTGGACCCGCGTTGCAGTATGCCACCGAACTCCCTGCCGACACGCTGCGCCTCTACGTCTATGCCGGACGCGACGGCAGTTTCCAGCTCTACGAGGACGAAGGCGACGGCTACGGCTATGAGCAGGGAAGATATGCCACCGTCGACATCCGCTACAACGATGCCACACGTTGCCTGACCATAGGCAGACGACAGGGCAAATTCCCCGGCATGCTCCGCCACCGCCGTTTCGAGGTGGTATACGTCACACCCGACACTCCCCAACCTTTTGCCCCCGAGGCTCCGGCTCCCACAGCCAAAAGTGTGGAATACCGGGGCGACGCCCTCACCCTACAGCTCTAAGGCGGATTGTACAGCCCCTACACCAAAGCAGGAAAATGTTGCAGCCCATGCCAAGGATAATCTCCTTGGCATGGGCTGTATGCTGCTGTGTATATCGCTTCGGGAAAAGCATTTCCCCAAGATGTGCTCAGGTTTCCGGGTGGGGTCGGCACACAGCACTTTGTCAGACCTGTGGCGTGACGGAGTCCGTGTTCGATTCCGAACCTTCGGTATGCTCCTTGGGCTTCAAAAACCCGTCAGTTCCCCTACCCTCGCTTAGTTTCATCATTCCCAGCGCTTCCACCCGGCTTCTGACATCGGGATCGGCACACCGCTGTTTCCACATCGTGGGAGCAATGCCGAGCACCTGCTTGAAACACCGCGTGAAGGACGAGCCGTCGTTGAATCCGCAGCGATAGGCAACGGACGTCATAGGGAGCAACACATCGTCGGACATCAGGCGGCAGGCTTCCCGCACACGCAGACAGGTGAGGAAGGTGGAGAAGCCCATACCCCAATAGGCGTTGATGCAGCGCGAAAGATAGGAACGGTTGGTACCTATCTGGGCGGCAAGACCATCGAGCGACAGGTTGTGCCTGCAATATCCCCGGAGCTCTATCCAGGTTTTCAGGGTATCGAGGATTTGCGATTCCACGGTCTTCACCGCAGGCGAGTGTGGGCCTTTCCGCTTCGGCCGCTTTGACCTTCGGCCATCTGCCGTCCCCTCTCTGCCCCGTCCGCCGTCCGCTGCGGGCTTCCGTTCCGCCTCAATGGCGTCAATGCGGCGGCAGAGCTCCCTGCACTCCTGCATATAGTAGGCATCGCGCTCGCCGATTTCGCGCTCCACCAACCGCTGTATGTCGGCATACTGCAGTCGGACTTCAGCGGCGGTGGTATCGTTGACGAGGAGGAGGACGGTGAGGAGCATGTTGACAATCGTGAAGACGGTGACGGCAGCAATGAAGGTGGCTTCGGTACGCTCCACCCAATGCAGGGCGAGGACAATGCCCATCACCGCTTCCCCCACCATCATGGTCTTCAGGAACAGGCGCTTTTCGTAGCTTTCGCAACTTTCGCCGCTCCCTCCGTCCGCACTGTCGGCAGCAGAGGCACACCGCATACGGTCGAAAAGGCGCAGATGGGTCACGACGGCCATCATGCCACAGACCACGGAAAGGAGGACGATGGCGCCCGAAAGGAGCAGGCTGTCGCCGAAACTCCATACGCCGTTCCGCGCCAGCACCGCCACCGCCACCCACAGCGCCCACGACAAACACACGGGCCACGAGTCGCGGAGAAAGGGCAGCGGCGAGGGGTACTGCCGGCCGTAGCACCTCACAGCGAGGAACGCGGTCAACGCCACCACGCTCAGCAACATATGGGTATGGTAGAAGGTGAAGGCGGGGTTACCATAGTCCCTTAAGAGGGGGAGGAGGAGGCAGGCGGGGATGCAACCAAGGATGCTCCATGCATATTTGCCCTGAAGCTTCCTTTCGCGGACAAAGGGTACAAACAACAACAACACCGTCAGCAGACCGGCACTCATCAGGTTGATGATGACAGCAGAAAGCGCAACATATTGGAGGAGGGAAAAGTACATATCAACAATTTATTGGGGGAATGGAGGGAACAGCATTACCGAAGTAATCATACCACCCCTCCCCGTTTTTACCTGTGTTTTTCATCCTTCGTCCAGGCAGAACCCAGACTTCCGATGGGCAAATTTAAATAAAATTACGGAATACGCGACATGTTTTGCGCTTTTTTTGGTTTTTATAGTCTTGGGGGGGAAAAGTATATCAAAAAAACCAGCCCTTTCCGCCCTCCCCCGCATGGTCAGGAAAGGGCAAAAAGGCTGGCTTTCAGTTTTCGACGGCAGTGCCATCCGGATGGAGAATCGCAAACGGGACACTGCCTGACGGTCAGTCGTCAACGTGCAATGACGGTGCGTCCGCCGGTGACGTATACTTGTCCGGGGGCGGGATGCAGGATGCGGCGTCCGTGGAGGTCGTAGAAGGCGTTGTCCGATGCAGTGGAAAGAGGCACACTCTCCACACCGACAGGAATGTTGGCCTCGCGAACATCGAGGGGGGCCTTCCAAAGCTGGAACTTCTGGATGGTGAAGATGTCCTTGCCACCCATTGCGGCCACAAGCACCCCAAGGTTCACCGTCTGGGGCTCCGTGACAATGAAGGTCATCGTAGCGTCGGCGAGGGGAGCATAGGAGAGGGCTTCGGCCTCAAGGTCGCTGCCGTCGGGGAGTGTGCTGCCTGTGGAAGCCACAAGATAGCTGTCGCCGGAGGCTCCATGCATGCCGAATGTCACGTCGAGGGTGTAGATGCCTTCGGGGAGGGCAATGCTTTGGTAGGCCTTATGGTCCTTCAAATCGCCGAAGCCATCCCATCCGGTGGTGCAGGTAAAGTCGTTGCTCTTTTGGGTGTCTACGTGCACACCGGTGACGGTGGTGCCGCTGGCGACGGTGTTTTCGAGGGTCCAGTCCTTGATTTCGTAGAAGCGGTTGGCAGTGGAGGTGTTCACCTGCTTCGTGGTGCGGGAGAAGGAGCGCTTGTAGTTGGTGAGGTATTCGGCCGTCACATCGGTCTTTGCGCTTTCGCCCTCTGCGATGGAGAATACGCCAAGCGAGAGTCCCCAGGCATCCCCGTCGGGGCCGAATCCCGAACGCTGGCCGTTGTTCACGCGCGAGGAGCGGTCCTGCACATCGCCTCCGTTCTGGTTGAAGTCGTAGTAAAGTACGAGGTTTTCATCGGCCGTCGGGGTTTCGAGAGGAGCGTTCACGGTGGATGCGATTTCCTCTGCGGTGAGGGTGCGGTCGTAGATACGGAGTTCATCGATGGAGCCGTTCCAGTCGGCGGCAGTGGTACCGATGTGGAAGGCGGGCATGTCGCCGAGTCCCGAAGTGGTGGAACCGCTTCCCACCTTAACACCGTCCTTGTAGAAGGCCACGACCGTACCGCTTACGGTAACGGCATAGTGATGCCATGCCCCACTCTCCACAATTCCCGGAGCAGTATTCACAAGCTTGCCCTTATTGCTGATGCAGAGGCGCCCGTCGGCGGCTGTCTTGATTTGGAATGTGGCGTCGGTGGCCCCGATTCCTTCGCAATAGTCTGCCAGTTTGTTGGGGTTCATCCACCAGCTGACGGTGTAGTTACGCTGGCCTTCGGGGAGGGGATTTTCGGCGGTCTTCACCGTGGCCCCCTGCTGCGAGAAGGAAAGGCCGTTGCGCGAGTCGGCGTTGACCACCACAAGGGCTCGTTCGCGGGTGGCACGGCTGGTGCCGGCACCGTTCGATGCCACGAGGGTCAGATTGTAGACACCGGACTTTTCGGCTTTGAAGGCTGTGTTCTGACCATTGATGATGACGGCTCCAGGAGTGCCGTTCAGCTGCCACTGCCACTTGTTGGGGGCAAACTTCGTACGGTCGGTGAAGAGGACATATTCGCCTTTCTGCACCACGGGAAGGTCGATGTCGAAGTCGGCTACGGGTGCCACCTCCTCCACGCTGACCTGCTGGGTGGTAGAGGCGGAATGTCCGGTGGCATCGGTGACGGTGAGCGTCACATTGTAGGTTCCGAAGGCCTCGTAGGTGGCACCGGCACTGACGCTCCGCACCTCTTCCTTCACAGCACCGGGCATGGTCCATACATAGCTGCATCCGGGAATGCAGGTGGCGGGACGGAAACTGATGCGCTCGCCGGCGCTGACCACGGTCTTCGAAGCGGTGAACGAGGCATCGGGGGCGGTAGCCTCACCCACACTGACGGTGGCTGTGGAGGTGGACGTGTTACCGCTGTAGTCGGTACCGGTGAGCTTCACCTCGTACTGTCCGGGAGCGGCGAAACTTACTGTAGGCTCCTCGGCGGTGGTGGTGAGCACTTCGCCTTCTGCCATGGGGATGGTCCACTCCAGATGGTTTACATAGTCGTTGCGGACGGCAGAAAGGGTTACGGGCTGTCCGGCGGGGACGGCATCCACAGCATTGACGGCGACGCTACCTGCGGCGGCGGGAACGACGAAGGCGGGATAGGAGGAGAAGGCACTGCGCGAGTTGGTGGTGCTCACCTTGGCATGGTGTCCGCCCACGCAGTCGGTCATGAGCCACTGTCCGTCGGCATTTTGGAAGGAGGCTCCCTTGAAGTAGGCAACAAGACCCTGCGGGAGCACATCACCATAGAATTCGTGGCGGGTGTCGACAGCATAGGCCGCCTGTATCTGCTCGGAGGTACGTACGCAGTTCCAAATCCGGATTTCGTCGTAGTAGCCTCGCTGGTAGTGGTTTCCAGAAGAAGAACTATCGAAGACAAAGTCGCCGAAACCACCGATACCGCTATAGTTCGGAGCGGTGAGCATGCCGTCCTGTTTGCCGTTGACGTAGAGATAGAGTTTGCTCTTGTCGATGACAATGGCGATGTGCGACCATTCGTTGAGTGCAAGGGGCGAGGAACTTATGAGGCGTGCCGAGGTGTTCCACCCGCAGTAGAACCTGCCCTGCGCATCGCAATGCTGATACCATGTTCCCCAGCCCGGCCCGGCGGCATTGTTCCAGTCGGCAAAGGCCGTGGGACGTATCCAGAACTCGATGGTGGCCTGCTCATAGGAACTCTTGAAAACACCGGGGATGGTGAAACCAGCCTTACTGAAACTGTAAATCTGGTTACGCTCGGGCAACGTGACGGGTGCCGACACCTGCCTACGGGTGCTTTCCTGACCGTCTGCGTAGACAGCGGTTACGGCAAAGGAGGTGGCGTTAGATTCACCTATAGCGTAGGAACAGGTATGCTTGTCATACTCCGCCACCAGTTCGTCCTCGGCATAAACACGGTATCCGCTCAGTTCGTGTGCCGAAGCCACAGGGGCTTCCCATTTCAAGGTGCCATCGGCAATGCTGAGACTGTTGACACTGTTGTAGCCGGCACCGTAGACAATGGTAGAGATGATGGTGCGGTTGCCGTTTTGGGTGATTTCGAAAATGCCGTCCTCTCCAAGGTCGAACGGAGTCTCCACGCCCTCAAGGTCGTGCTCATAATCGATGATTCCAGCCTCGTAGATATGGCCGCTTCCCGCGTTCTTGTCCTTCTTTCGGGTGATGATGAAGAAATACTTCAGCGGCTGGTTGCGGTCGTACCCGGCAGAGAGGTCGGTAAGGTCGTAACCGAATTCCATGGGCTCGGTATGGAGCTTGCCGTCGGCCCAACGTCCGAGCATGGGCACAGCGGGAGCTGGCGAAAGCTCACCGTTATGACCGTCGCCGGCATATTTGAAATGGTCCATGGAAATCATACTTTCAGGCATTTCGGCCTTAAGGTCGGTACTCACTCCAGCCTGCAGCAGCAGTTCCGAGCGGTGACTGTAGTCCATCTTCAGCCGTATGGTCCGCAACGGACGGTAATCCTTGCGGACATGGTAGAACTCTCCCCACCAGAAGTCGCCGTTGAACTTGCCGTCGGTGGTAAAGGCGGAGCCGGCATAGGCATAGGGGCAATAGATGAAACCGCCGTTGCACCATCCGCCCCATGAGTTCACGATAATCCATGCACCCTTTTCGTTGCTCTCGCCGTAGATGCCGTCACCGTCGAGGTCAAACTCTATGCGGTCGTCGTAGCCCACCATCGTCAGGGCATGGTCCACGCTGGTTCCCCACTCTCCCACATAATACATTCCCGTCACTCCTGCCTCGTCGTTGACGGCAGTCTTGGGGATGGTTTTCCATTTTCCGCCCGATGCCACGCCGAGCCCGATAAGGCCTCCGGCATGGAAGGACGTATCGCCGCAATGGTTCCAAAGCCAGTTCTTGGCAAATTCCGCCCCGGCCTCGGTACCCACGCTTGCCACATTCGATGTGGGCGATGTGCAGCGGTAGTGGAAGGCTTCGAACCATTTTTCGTAGCCTGTCATCCATCCGGCATCCTCATCGTCCCACTCGTTATAGCCGAACAGGCTGGAATAGGTCTGCCCGCCGTAGGTTTTGGCCGAGGGCACCCCCACGTTGGTGATGAACTCGTCCTTGCCGGAGTTTCCGTAGGTCAGCAGCCATACGAAATGTGTGGGGAAATAGTTTTCGGGTTTCATGCCGTCGCGGTCGCGGTAGGCGTTCTGTTCATGACTGAACATGTAGGCAATGCGCGAGGCGGAGCCGCACGATCCGGAACTCTGGTTGAAGACGGGTGGAAAATAGCGTGTGGCGGCATTGTTCACATGGTCGGGACGTCCCGTAGCGGCGGCACCCCGGCGTCCTGCCGCCGCAGCAGCCTCATAACGCGCCACAAAACGGGCGGCTACGGGGTCAGGATTGAAGTTTCCGCTGCGATAGTCGGGGAATTTCGAGCGGTCGACGGGGACGTACCCCTCCGCCAACGGCTGGGCAAAGCCAGCGGCGACGGACCACGACAGCAGCACGAGGGAAAGGAAATGACGTTTCATATCGTATTTTGATTTATGGTTGTCTGAAAAACGGAGGGGATGGAAATGAGCATACGGACATGGGTATGCCTCCAAGAAATCATAAGACTTC
>SFJN01000145.1 GCA_004555055.1 Bacteroidales bacterium
ATCCGTAGACATCCGCGATTGTACATGTGATAATATTCTCCGTGTCGTCAGTAGACATCCGTGATTGTCCGTGTGATAATATAATTCTCCGTGTCATCCGTGGGCATCCGTGATTGTCCGTGTGATAATATAATTCATTTTTCGCAAGTTCTAAAATATTTTGACTACGGCAATGACGGCATCCAGATTGTAGAATGTCACGCCCTGCTCGTCCCATTGTTCCGAGGGAATAAAAATTTTTTTGATGCAGTCGGACAAATGAAGTTCTCCGTTGTTCTCTATCTGTCTCAGATGACAGCTGATATCTGCACTTGTAACTTCCCGGCATCATTTCCTTAGTTTGAAAAAAGGATGCAGAAGGTCCACACCATGTTCCCGTCGATGGTTGCCAATTCCCTTTTCAGGTCAATCACGCGGTGTCCTCTCAGGAAGCGGCTCAGTTCTTCCGTCTGTTCCTCAGTCGGTGTCAACGGCAACGTGATAATCTTTATTTGCATCTTTTCATTATTTGCATCTGTTTCCTATTTTGCCGGTTCATTTTAAGCCGGGACGATAACCGCCCCTTTTTTGTAGGCGGATTCCATTCCGCCGACCTTTTTGGGGCGGTTTCCGTCCCGGCTGTTTACTGAAGATTCCCCTTCTTTTTTTATTTTTTTGAGGAATCTTTTTATAATTGGGAGAGCACGAGGCGGAGCCCGAAGCCGTCGTTACGGCCGTCGGGCGTGCCGATGATGCGAAGCGACGAGCGGCAGTACCACGCGCTGCGGCCACAACAACCGCCGCGGAGCACGCGGTTCGAGCCACTGCTGGCACCTGTAGGATTCGTCTGAGAGGCACCGCTGTAACTGCCATATCTATCCTGGCACCACTCCCACACATTGCCCGACATATCGTAAAGACCTAACTCGTTCGGCGACTTCGTGCCCACAACATGCGTCTTGTTTCCACTGTTACCTTGATACCAAGCTACAGTTTCAATGTTGTTGCTTCCGGCATATTTGTATCCGCGGCTGTTGTTGCCCCCACGGGCAGCGAATTCCCATTCTGCCTCTGTGGGCAGGCGGAAGTTTTTCCCCGTCAGTGCATTCAGCTTACGGATAAATGTCTGGCAGTCGTCCCGACTAACGGTTTCCACCGGCAGGTCGTCGCCCTTCCAGTTCGATGGGTTACTCCCCATCACGGCATTCCAAAGTGCCTGAGTGACCTCGTACTTACAAATGTAGAAGCTACTCAAAGTCACGCTGTGGACAGGTTTTTCGTCATTATAGGCATCACTCCCCTGCTCGCTCGTGGCACCCATGGTGAAGGTGCCTCCGGAAACATAGACCATATTGGCCGTCAGATTATTCAGGGTCAACTTGGCATTTGCTGCAGAAGAAGTCGCACCACTCGAATTCGTACGCTTAGCCGCACTTGGTTTGGCAGGTTCGTTCGTTTTCTTTTTGGCAGGTTCGTTCGTTTTCTTTTTGGCAGGTGCAGGCTTCGCCGTCTGCTCCGTCTTTGGCTTTGCCTTCGGCTTTGTGGAGTTTCGCGTTACAGGCACCTGAGCCAACAGGCACAAGGCCACAAGGGCAAGCAGCAGAGAAAGAAAAAACTTATGCTTCATAACTTTTCTTAAACTATTAGCTATTAGCGTGAAGGGCGGTGAACGGGTTCCAAGAGCACCCGACGTGGAGCCTCCGCCGGCGTACTGCCCCGTCTGCCGACCATTACGAGCAGGAGGACAAGGAGGAGAAGTACCACAAGGAGCCACACATAACGGAAGCTGGAACTACGGCAGACGCAACGGCGGAGAGAAGTGACAGGGCATCCACCATCAGCACACGCAGCAACAGCAGTCCCCGTTCCAACATCTGAGAGCCGGGGGCAACCCACCACCTCCAAGAGATAGCCGGTATGGTTGTCGCGGGTTTCGCGATGCCGGCACTCCTCCACCAGCATCTGCATACGCTGTTCCTTTGATTATTATTTGTAGGCGGTTTTCCATACCGCCTACTTTTTGGGGCGGTCTCCGTCCCGGCTGTTTATGAAGGTTCCCCTTCTTTTTTTTGAGGAATCTTTTTATAACTGGGAGAGCACGAGGCGGATCCCGTAGTAGGGGCAACCGATGGCGGGCGTGTTGCCGTTGCGATTCGACGAGCGGCAGTACCTCGCGTCGTTGTCCCAACTACAGCCGCGGAGCACGCGGTCCGAGCCACTGCTGGCACCTGTAGGATTCGTCTGCGAGGCACTGCTGTAACTGCCATACCAGTCCTGACACCATTCCCATACATTGCCGGACATGTCATAAATACCCAGCTCATTCGGGGACTTCGTGCCCACAACATGCGTTTTGTATCCACTGTTACCTTTGTACCAAGCCACAGTTTCAATGTTGTTGCTTCCAGCATATTTGTATCCGCGGCTGTGGTTGCCCCCACGGGCAGCAAATTCCCATTCTGCCTCTGTGGGCAGACGGAAGTTTTTACCCGTCAGTGCATTCAGCTTACGGATAAAGGTCTGGCAGTCGTCCCAACTAACGCTTTCCACCGGTAAATTGGCTCCCTTCCTGTACGAAGGATTACTACCCATCACAGCCTCCCAAACGGCCTGAGTCACTTCGTACTTGCAGATATAGAAACTGCTCAAGGTCACGCTGTGGACGGGTTTTTCTTCATCATAGGCCTCACTGCCCTGCTCGCTCGTGGCACCCATGGTGAAGGTGCCTCCGGAAACATAGACCATATTGACCGTCAGATTCTTCAGGGTCAACTTGGCATTTGCTGCAGAAGAAGTCGCACCACTCGAATTCGTACGCTTAGCCGCACTTGGCTTGGCAGGTTGGTTCGTTTTCTTTTTGGCGGGTGCAGGCTTCGCCGTCTGCTCCGTCTTTGGCTTTGCCTTCGGCTTAGTGGAGTTTCGCGTCACGGGCACCTGAGCCAACAGGCACAAGGGCACAAGGGCAAGCAGCAGAGAAAGAAAAAACTTATGCTTCATAACTGTTCTTTTTCTTAAACTATTAGCATTTTAGCGTGAAGGACGGTGAACCGGTTCCAAGAGCACCTTACGAGGAGCCTCCTGCGGGGTACTGCACCGCCTGCCGACCATTACAAGCAGGAGGGCAAGGAGGAGAAGTACCACAAGGAGCCACACATAACGGAAGCCGGAACTACGGCAGACGCAACGGCGGAGAGAAGAGACTGGACATCCACCGTCGGCAGACGCAGCAACTGCAGGCACCGTTTCAACGTCTGAGAGCTGGGGGCATCCCACCACCTCCAGAAGATAGCCGGTATGGTTGTCGCGGGTTTCGCGATGCCGACACTCCTCCACCAACGCCTGCATACGCTGTTCCAGCGGCGCATCGGCGAGAAGGATTTGCGCAAGCGTTGCATTCTCCACCTGCTCCATCACGCCGTCGGAACAGAGGAAGAAGAGGTCGCCACGACGGACATCGGTGAGCACCTTGAAGGTGGCGCGTGCCGGAGACTCCTGATGGGGCTGTACGGCACGGGTGATGATGTTGCGGCGGGGATGGCTGCGGGCCTCCTCGGGCGTCAGTTCCCCGGCAGCGATAAGGTCCTCCACCAGCGAATGGTCGCGGGTGCGGAACACCACTCCCTGTCCGCGCCGGAACTGGTAGACGCGGCTGTCGCCGATGTGCGCCACCAGCACGCCGTCGGTGCAGAAGGCGAGGAAGGTGAGTGTGGTGCCCATGGTACGTCCCCGGCCGTCGCCGTCGGCATCGAGGGCGTCGAGCCGGCGGTAGGCCTCGTTGAGGGCAGCCTCGAACGTATGCCGCATCGCCTCCACCGCACATCCTCCCACGGCAGCGGTCAGGGTGCCGACGGTTTCCGCCACACAGCGGCTTGCCACCTCGCCATGCTCGTGACCTCCCATGCCATCGCAGACCATAAACACACGTTGGGCGGGGGTCGCCTCGCCAAGGGGTGGGAAGAGGGCGTCCTCCTGGTTCCCACGCTGGCCGACAAGACTGAAGCCTTGCGGCTGTGCAATCAGAAAACTATGTTCCATAAGCTGCTGCCAGATACATTTTTATGTCCCCCAACTTCAGGCAATCGTTGACATTGAGGTATATGATATCGTCATTCACCAGTTCTATGCCCTGCAACTGGGTAGGGTTCTTGCCATGCTCCTCGAAGGTGCAGACGATGCCCGACGGGGCACACGCAAGGTGGACGAGGGCATGGCGGCGGCTCATGTAGGCCGAGGGGTCGGGAATCTGCACGTCGGCACCGCCCGTGGAGCATTGGCGCCCCACCCACTGGGGTCCGAAGCGGAGCTGATAGCAACGCTCCCCCACCTTCAGACTGCACTTGGGGATGAACTCCGCCAGGGGCATCTTGGTTTTGCACTTGGGGCACTCCGCCATCTTCGTTTCCAGTCCGGTGGCGGAGGCTACCATGATTTCGTGGTCACAATGCGGACATTTCAGAAAGATGTTCATCGTGCATCAGATTTCGTACATCAGATTTCGTACATCGTAATGTCGGCATCGTTCGAATAGTCGGGCAGGCCGTCGCCGGCATCGGCCACCATAGTGCTCCCGGGCTGCACGTCGGCATCGGTGGGCATGGGGATATGCCGGGCGGAAACGTCGTGCATCTCGTCATCGCTCAGCGAACCGTTGTGGTCGTCGTCGGCAATCAGCAGGTCCACCTCGCCGTTCTGCGTCACATCGACGAGCAGCACGGGTTCTTCGTCCACGTGGAGCACTGCCACATCCACCGTCTCGCCGTTGATGTCTACACCGTGGTCCACGCTGACCACCTGAATTTCCGTTTCTGCGGTCTGCGAAGCGGAGTGCACCATGGGGTCTTCGGCTGCAGGGATGCGTGCGGCAAGGTCGACGAGGGTGACGTCCTGGGTATCAAGATTGACAATCTCGTTGGCATCGAGTTCCGCATTTCCGTTCTCATCGACCAATGCCACCGAAACCTTTCCGTTGCCGTCGTCGGCAAACACCGCCTGGTGTCCGTCAACGGTGCCATGCGCCACATGTACGGTGGTGCCGTCGTCGAGCACCTTGGTCTCGATAGTCGTTATCTTCACGTCGTGCTGGTCGAGGAATCCACCAGTCTTGGGCTCGGGCTGCACGTCGGCAGTGTGTGCCACAGGCTGGGGTTCAGGTTCCTGCCGGGCTTCAGGCTGGGGTTCGGGAGCAGGCTGTGGTTCGGGTTCGGGCTTCGGCTGCTCGGCGGCAGGTTGCTTCACCTCCGCTCCGGCTGGAGCATCTTCGGCATAGGCACCGGCAGCATAGGCGGCAGCGGCACCCAATGCGGCACCTGCCACACCGGCACCTACACCAACTGCGGCGGTGCGTCCTGATTTATTATTATCTGCTGCAGGGGTCTGAGCGGCGTTCGTATCCATTGCCTGCGCTTTGGTGATGGTGTCGTCGTTGGTCATCATGGCTGTAATTTTTTTGAGTTTCTTATTTTCTTATAATGGAATGTGAATTGTATCTTTCGACACTGCAAAGATACAACATGACGGGGGCCGTCTCCAAATTTTCGGACCTTCGAAGGACGAAATGGCCCTGAGGAATGACAAAACCCCGTTTTGGGCACCATAAACTCTCCGTGTCATCCGTGGACATCCGTGATTGTCCGTGTGAAAATAAATTCTCCGTGTCATCCGTGGACATCCGTGACTGTCCGTGTGATAATTAATTCTCCGTGCCATATATGGCATATTCTATGCGCATATCTTTCTTTTAACCGTGTTTCTCCGTACTTGACCAGTCAAGTAGGAAGTCATATATACTCATTATCTGTATGCCGTTTTCGTCGCTCCACTGCTTGGTATGTTCTCCCACGATCAGCAATTTGCGGAAAGAGTCATCTACGAGACGCAGCGACCGTTTCTCCTGTTGCCAGTCGGCTTCCTCCTTCTTGCAAGGCATAGCCAAAGCAAGCTTTGTCTCTGCTCTTGCTTCGTACGTCGGTTGCATCTTTTCTGCATCGGGCATACGCCACGCCGACTGGATGTAGATCCGCTCGCTCCCTTTGTTGCAGACAAAATCCACTTCCAATATCACCCTCTGCTGCTTTCCTTCCGCATTCCTCACTCGATGATAGATATTGCCTACATCTACGAGCCATCCACGCATACGCATCTCATTGTAGATGATGTTCTCCATGATATGAGTCGGCTCACTCTGACGGAACGACAGGATAGCGTTTCTCAAACCTACGTCCTGATAATAATACTTGGATAGCGAACCGATGTATTTTCGCCCCTTGATGTCGAACCTTTCAGATTTTTCGATGAGGAAAGCATCCTGCATATATTCCAGATAAGCCGACACTGTCTTGTCGGTTATGCTCTGTACATTGCTGACGGACTTGAACGTATTGGCTATATTCAGTGCATTGACAGGTGCTCCTATACTGGATGCTACGGTCTTCGACAATTCTTCAAATTCAGGTCTCAGTTCT
>SFJN01000146.1 GCA_004555055.1 Bacteroidales bacterium
AGACCTCCGATGACTGCTACGAGGACAATGCCGTAAAGATAAAGACTATTGGAAGATGTGGTGCTTTTCATGGATTATTCGTCGGGGAAAATGAAGGCGAAATGGCCGTGTATGATGGAACATGTGGCCAGAAAAAAGGAAAAATCCCCACAGGCAAGGCGCTGTGCCCCTGTCTGTGGGGAATTAATATGGAGACGTCGGACATTTTCTGACGTTCGAACATTCAGTCTGATGCTTTCAAACGGGACGACGGGTCACCCTGTCTTAGCAGTACATGGCCACGATGGCTTCGTAGAGTTCCTGACGTCCGGAAGTCTGCTTGGGCTCTCCCACCTGTTTTCCGTATTCGTAAGCCTCCTCAAGGGTCAGTTCTCCGTCTTCGAACTTCTTGCCGAGTCCGGTGTCAAAGCTGGCATAGCGCTGGGCCTTCATTTCGAGGTAGGGACTCTCCTCGAGCAGTCGTGCTGCATTTTCCAAAGCGCGTGCCATGGCGTCCATACCCGAGATGTGTGCGATGAAGATGTCTTCGAGGTCGGTGGAGTTGCGGCGCGTCTTTGCATCGAAGTTCGTTCCGCCGGTTCCGAGTCCGCCACCACGGATGATTTCCATCCAGGCCTGCGTAAGTTCGTACTGGTCGATGGGGAACTGGTCGGTGTCCCATCCGTTCTGGTAGTCGCCGCGGTTGGCATCGATGCTGCCGAGCATTCCGGCATCGACGGCACATGCCAGTTCGTGCTCGAAGGTGTGTCCGGCCAGTGTGGCATGGTTCACCTCGATGTTCACCTTGAAGTCCTTGTCGAGTCCGTTGGCGCGCAGGAATCCGATGACGGTTTCGGTGTCCACATCGTACTGGTGCTTGGAGGGCTCCATCGGCTTGGGCTCAATGAGGAAGGTGCCCTTGAAGCCCTTTGCACGGGCATAGTCGCGTGCCATGCGGAGCATGGTGGCCATATGCGCCTTTTCGCGCTTCTGGTCGGTATTCAGAAGGCTCATGTATCCTTCGCGGCCGCCCCAGAACACATAGTTCTCTGCGCCAAGCTTGATGCCTGCGTCAATGGCGTTCTTGATCTGTACGATGGCACGTGCCACTACGTCGAAGTCGGGATTGGTGGAGGCACCGTTCATGTAGCGTGCATTTCCGAACACATTGGCGGTGGACCACAGGAGCTTGATGCCCGTAGCGTCCATCTTCTCTTTCAGATAATCGGTGATGGCTGCCAGGTTCTGTTCGTATTCCTCTACGCTTTCGCCTTCGCAGATGAGGTCTACATCGTGGAAGCAGAAGTAGGGAATGCCGAGTTTCTCCATGATTTCGAATCCTGCATCGGCCTTGTGCTTGGCACGTTCCAGTGCTGTTTCTCCCTCATTCCAGGGGAAGGACTTGGTACCACCGCCGAACTGGTCGCCGCCTTCGGCACAGAGGGTGTGCCACCATGCCATGGCAAAGCGCAGCCAGTCCTTCATCGGCCGGCCCATGACCATCTTTTCTGCATCATAATAGTGGAAGGCCATGGGGTTCTTGCTGTCCTTGCCTTCAAAGGGAATCTTGCCGATTTGGGGGAAATATTCTTTCATAGTCAGAATTATATGGTATGATTTAGAATGAATGTTTGATGTGTTGTCGTTGAGGGGTGGGCGCTGCAGCCGTAAACTTCCGTGGCGGAGCGTCAGTCCAGGCATCGTCTGAGCTGTTGTTCCCAGCGCTCGAAGGCATCGTACGTGGCCTCCAGGTCGGCTGCTATGGGCTCTATCACTTCCAATCGTGTGAGCGAGTCGAAGGCTTCGTGGGTATTTCTGTAAATTCCGGCACCGATTCCCGCACCCTTTGCAGCACCCACGGCGCCGTCGGTATCGTAGAGTTCGATGACCGCTCCGCTGATGTTTGCCAGCGTCTGCCTGAAGAGCGGCGAGAGGAACAGGTTGGCGTGTCCGGCATGGATGCGGCTGACGTGAAGCCCCATCTCCTCCATGATGCGGATGCCATGCATGAAGGCGAAGACAATGCCTTCCTGTGCAGCCCTCAGGAGGTGTGAGCGGTTGTGCACGTTGAAGTTCACACCATGCAGGCTCGCTCCGGGTTCGGCATTGCAGAGCATGCGTTCAGCACCGTTGCCGAATGGCATGAAACTGATGCCTCCGCTGCCGATGGGAGCCTCTGATGCCAGGCGGTTCATGGCATTGTAGTCCATCCCTTCGGGAACCATGGTGCGACGTACCCAGGAGTTCAGACAGCCCGTGCCGTTGATGCAGAGGAGGACTCCCAGACGAGGGTCGGCTGCCGTATGGTTGACGTGTGCGAAGGTATTGACGCGGCTCAGGGGGTCGTGGTTCACCTGTCCGATGACACCGTAGACCACCCCCGACGTTCCCGCGGTGGAGGCAATCTCGCCGGGGTTAAAGACGTTGAGGCTCAGTGCATTGTTCGGCTGGTCGCCGGCGCGGTAGGTGACGGGTATGCCCTTGCGGAGTCCAAGTTCGCCTGCTGCGGCTTCCGTGGTCTCGCCTTGGAACCCGAATGTCGGAACCCTGTCGGCCAGCATGCTCTGTGGAATGCCGAGATGCTGGAGCAGCGGCTCGCTGACGTCGTTCTTCCGAAAATCCCAGAAGATGCCTTCCGAAAGTCCGCTCAGGGTGGTCCTTGCTTCTCCCGTAAGCCTCATGGCGATGTAGTCGCCCGGAAGCATCACCTTGTCTATGCGGTCGAAGACCTCAGGTTCGTTTTCCCTTACCCATGCCAGTTTGGCGGCAGTAAAGTTTCCGGGACTGTTGAGCAGGTTCCTCAGGCAGTAGTCTTCGCCCAGGCTGTTAAAAGCCCTTTCGCCGAGACTGACGGCGCGGGAGTCGCACCATATGATGGCGGGACGCAGCACTTGCTGGTCTTTGTCCACGCACACCAGTCCGTGCATCTGGTATGAGATGCCGATGGCTGCCACTTCGTCGGGTGAGATTCCTGATGTGTGCATCACGTCGTGTGTGGCAAGTTTCAGGTTTTCCCACCAGTCGGCAGGGTGCTGTTCTGCCCAGCCCTGGCGTGGAGCGCTTATGGGTGCTTCGGTTTTGGGATAGAAGGTCTGCGCCACGCATTTCCCGCTGGCGGCATCCACCAGTGCAGCTTTGATGGAAGAACTTCCGATGTCGAAACCAAGGAGATACATTTTTCTGTTGGAGTTTTATGGGTGAGGGGTGAATGTGGACGGTTGTGGTCCAGGTGTCCTTTTTCTTGTGCGGTGCTGTCGGGGAAGGTGGTATGGCAGGAACTTTCCGTCGTTGTCGTCCCTCCTTTTTTCAGAAATCGTCATCGCTGAAGAGATGTCCCTGTCCTGTAAGTTCGTCCATAAGGTCTTGCTCCGAACGTTTGGGCTTGGCTGTGAAGTTCTCTACCTCATTTCCGCCGTTTTCAGCAGCATCGTGTTCCTCAGCCTCTTCCTCCTCCGGTATGGTGTCGTGGAT
Source organism: Bacteroidales bacterium (assembly GCA_004555055.1). Classification (GTDB taxonomy): domain Bacteria; phylum Bacteroidota; class Bacteroidia; order Bacteroidales; family Bacteroidaceae; genus Alloprevotella. The sequence continues at coordinate 3,451 of SFJN01000146.1, forward strand.
GAGGGTTCCGGTAACCTCTTCCACATCGAAGAGTGTGGCCCGCTTGCCCTTTGCCGCGAATCCCTTGACCTCGACGAAATCTCCGGAGGCAATTTCCATTGGTGCGCGTGAGGGCTCGTCTTTTGCTGACTTGCCTATGGGCTTGGCAAACTCGAAATTGAGGAGCACGTTCTCGCCTTTCATGAGGAGCAACAGCGTGTTGTCTGGTCCGACGAAGTTGCGGTTGGCGGCATCCTTGCTCAATGTGGCCGGTTCGAAACAGAAACGTTTGATGTTTACCGGGGTTCCAGCCGTGGATTTCGGCATGCGTACCACAGCGGTATATACCGCCTCGGGGTCGAGTTTCTCCACCTTCATGATTCCAGTGGCAGGGTAGTGGTTGTTGGGGTCGAAATTCGTGGTGAAGAATTCGCCGTTTTCCATGACCACAAGCACCAGGTCGTCGGAATGGAACTCGCCGAGCAGTGTGCCGCGGCTGTCGTAGTTGAGGCGTTGGACATCGAAGTCGAACCATACCTTGCGGCCACCCAGTGTGCTCACACCGTGGCTCTTGAGGGTGATGCGCTGCACGTCGAGACGTGTGAGGAGATTTCCGCGTGCAGTGCGTCCCTTCAGTCCCACTTCGGCAAAGTCCTTGTCGAACATAATGCGGCGAAGCTTGGGGTTCGGTTTCAACTGAACCTTGATGATTTCCGCCTCACCGTTGGGGTTTGCGCTGAAATATGCCACGCGGCTGCCCGGGGCACCGTTGGTGACGTCGTATTCCTTGTCACGGGTAATCCGTGTGACATTGAAGCGTTTCATGTATATGGGACCGTTCTTGCCATCGCGATAGCAGACGTTGTAGACGGTGCGTTGGTCGTTTTTCTTGAAGACGGCAATGTGGATGACCTCTGCCTTACGTTTTTCGGCTTTCGAACGTTCGGTCTCGCCGATGAACACCTTTTCTGCCACGCGCACTACCTTGTACGTTCCGTCGCGGTAGAAAACGATGACATCGTCGATGTTCGAACAGTTTTCCACAAATTCGTCCTTCTTCAGTCCGGTTCCCATGAAGCCTTCGGCGCGATTGACATAGAGCTTTTCGTTGGCCTCGATGACCTTTGTGGCTTCTATGGTGTCGAACGAGCGGATTTCCGTGAGTCGGGGATACTGCTCTGCGTAGCGGCTGCGGATGAGTTTGAACCAATCGATGGTTACACGCACCATGTGCTTCAGGTCGTCCTCGATTTTGGCCAACTCGTCCTTTATCTTCTTGATGTTTTCGTCGGCTTTCTCCTTGTTGAACTTCAGGATACGTGCCATTTTTATTTCAAGCAGGCGCAGCAGGTCGTCGCGGTTGATGTCGCGTACAAAGTCCTTTTTATAGGGAGCCAGTCGGCGGTCGATGTGTGAGAGTGCAGCCTCGATGTCGGGAGCGTTCTCAAAATCCTTGTCCTTATAGATGCGTTCTTCGATGAAAATCCGTTCCAGCGAGGCAAACATCAGGCTTTCGAGCAGTTCGCCTCGGCGGATTTCAAGCTCACGTTGGAGCAGATGCATGGTGCCCTTGACGCTTGTGCGCAGCACATCGCTGACGGTGACGAAGCGGGGCGTCTTGTCCTCGATGACGCAGCAATTGGGCGAGATGCTCACTTCGCAGTCTGTAAAGGCGTAGAGGGCATCGATGGTTTTGTCGCACGACACTCCGGGTGCCAGATGTACGAGGATTTCCACTTTCTCGGCTGTGTAGTCCTCCACTTTCCGTACTTTGATTTTTCCTTTTTCCGAGGCTTTCACGATGGAATCGCAGAGCGATCCGACGGTTTTGCCGAAGGGAAGTTCTGTGATGGCAAGTGTCTTTGCGTCGCGCTTTTCAATGCGTGCACGCACCTTGACGCTTCCTCCGCGCTGTCCGTCGTTGTATTTTGAGACATCTATGAGGCCTCCGGTCTGAAAGTCGGGATAGAGGTTGAAGTCCTGGTTACGGAGATAGGCCACTGCGGCATCGCAGATTTCGCCGAAATTATGGGGCAGTATTTTTGCGCTCAGTCCCACGGCAATACCCTCGGCTCCCTGTGCCAGCAACAGCGGATATTTTGCCGGCAGGGCCACAGGTTCCTTGTTACGGCCGTCGTACGAGAGTTTCCATTCGGTGGTCTTGGGATTGAAAAGTACGTCGAGTGCAAACTTTGTCAGGCGTCCTTCGATGTAACGTGGCGCGGCAGCCTCGTCACCTGTGAGGATGTTTCCCCACGATCCTTGGCAGTCGATGAGCAGGTTTTGGCGTCCCATCTGCGTCAGGGCGTCGACTATCGAGGCATCGCCATGGGGGTGGAACTTCATGGTTTCGCCTGCAATGTTCGCCACCTTGTTGTAACGGCCGTCGTCCATGCGTTTCATGGTGTGGAGTATGCGCCGTTGCACAGGTTTCAGACCGTCGCCCATATGGGGGACGGCACGCTCAAGGATGACGTACGAGGCATAGTCGAGAAACCAGTTCTGGTACATCCCTGTCAGAGGGTACGAACGTTCGGTGCCGATGGTGTCGGTACTGTGGTTGTCTGTATCTGGAGTCTGCAGTTCTTTCGTTTCGTCGGTCATATACTTATGAGGAATGGTGTCGTGTTCTTTTTTAGAACCCACCTAATATATAAAAGTTCCGTGCAAATTTAGTGATTTCTCCTGTATTTGCACCTACACTTGTCAAATTTTTCGTTCTGCGGGTCTACGTAATGCTCAAAAACAGTTTCATAAGAATGCTTTTGCTGGTTCCGTTGCTTCAGCCTGTATGATTCGTTGGCAGGGAATAGTCTGCAAAACCATGTTTCCGGAAATCAGAAACATCGGACTTCTTTGGGCAAAAGTACGGATGTTTTGCATCGAAAGTACGGATGTTTGCCTCAAAGAAGTCCGATGTTTTCAAATCCCCATATCATCTTGTCGGGGAGCAGTTTCGGTATTCCTCAAAAAAAGTTTTTGAAAAAAATCCTACATTTCCTACACCGCG
>SFJN01000147.1 GCA_004555055.1 Bacteroidales bacterium
GACACCTCCCCTTTAGAAATTCGGGAAATCCTCGTAATGGATGCGTTGTTCCGCGGGCAGATGATGGTAGTTCTTCGGCGAAGTCCCTGTATGTTTCTTGAAGAAAGTACCGAATGCCGAAGCGTTCGGGAAGTTCAAGGCATCAGCAATTTCCTGTACCGTCATACTGGTGGTGGTAAGCAGGAAGATGCTACGGCGGATGATGGCGCGGAAGATGAGTTGATGGAGGGGATATCCGCAGATGTCCCTTGTGATGGTGGTGAGGTATTTCGGCGAGAGGCAAAGCTTGTCAGCATAGAAGTTCACATCGCGGTGCTGCATGAAATTCTTGCCTATAAGGTTCAGCAGGCGTTCGAAGATTTCCACCCGTCGTCCCTTCCTGTGCGTTCCTTCGTCGACATTGCGGCTGAAGATGTTGCACATACGGTAGGTGAGGGCCATGAGCAGGAGTTTTCGCTCTTCGTCGGCGAAGTCGGTATTTTCATCGTCGAGGGTGTGCAGCAGGCTTACGAAGTCCTCTAACCGGTCGTCCGGACCGGTGTGGCGCACGGTCAGTCCCTCCATATGGTAACGGCTGTGGAGGCGCATCATCAGCAATGAGTTGCCGATGATGTCGCGTATGGTGTCGCTGCGGTAGAAGAGCAGTATATAGTTCAGCCGTTGGCTGGCCTGTTGCAGTTGCAGGGTGGTGCGTTGGCTGAAGTATGCTGTTTCGCCGGCTTTGATGTCGAAAGTGGTTTCCGGCATCATGGCGCGCAATGTACCCTGCTTCATAATGATGAACCCTACGTAGTCGGTGTCGTAGGGTGTGGTGAGGATGTCCGGCAAATGCGAAAGGCTTCCGCCGGAACTGCAGACATTGGCGTGGGTCCCCAGAGCTTCTTCAAGGTGTTGGATACGTTGAGTTTCGCTCTTCGTTTCTTGGCGCTCGGCATTGCTCAAGCAAGCTTGGCTCTGCACTCGCTTAACGAAACGTTGGTCTTCGGTCTTCATGCTTCCCTGTGTTTTATGGAATGTGGTTCGGGATGGCAAATATACGGATTTTGCGGCATTGTCTGATGCTTTGTTCCCCATTTTCTTTTGCTTTGTTATTTTAGCGTATAAAAAAGGCCGTTCCATGAACAATCACTGTCAATGGAACGGCTTATGGAGTAGGCGGAGAGAACTAAAGCAAATAGGATAAACGCGTAAAAAGTGTAAATGCGAGGCTTCCGCTGAAGCACTCCGTTTGAAACGGTAGTAAACGATAAAGGTCTCCGCCTCTCCATATGTCGTGCGGGCTACGGAACTGTCCGTTGCCCATCATGTTCTTTTTGAGGCTTATGCTGTTTCCTGTGCAGGAACTGCAACGGCAGTCTCCTCCGGTTTCAGCTTTCGTTTTCTCCAGGGTACGAGCAATGTGATGGCGGCAGCCCCGAGGCATCCGTAGACGGTCCATCCTGCCATTTCCTTGACGGCGGTGATGGTGGCCTGTATCTGCACCTTGCCCTTTAGCGACATGGCAGCCATGTTCTCCGCCTCGGCGGGATTCTTGCCCTGTGCCATCATTCCGCGCACCGTGCGGTCGTAGGTGATGGCGGTGGAAGCCTCGGTGCGGTCGAATTCGTGGGCGAAGCGCGTGACGTAGTATTGCTGGCGGTATTGCAGCACGTTGCTGTAGAGAGCCGAACCGATGCCGGGAGCGATGACCATACGTACGGAGAGCATGATGCATACCCATGTGGACATGAACTTGAAGGGCATTCGTTGGTTGGCATGTACGGCAGTGAGGGTGTACAGTAGCATCATGCCGGTAGCACGGATGATGACGGGCCATTTCATGCGTTCGTAAAGTCCGTCGTTCTGGACTTCGAAATACATGAAGAGCGATGCCGCGCCGATGAGGATGAATCCAAGTGCAAAGATGTATTTGAGATGCAGGCCCCGTGTGCCGGCCATCACGCCGAAGACGCAGCCGATGAAGTAGCCTACCAGTACCCAGTTGCCGAGCATGGCGTTCTGCCAGTTGTCAATCTTCATACCCACTCCCGTGAACACGTTCACGAACATGGCGCTGGAGTTGAGGATCATCAGCATCATGAAGAGGGCGATGCCGTACTGGATGCTGCGGAGCTTGAAGGCGTCGAGCAGAAAGTAGGGTGAGCGCCGGCTGGCCTCCATGTAGATGAAGAGCAGGGTGAAGACCACGCAGATGCCTGTGGCCAGACGGATGCTCTCGTTGTCGAACCAGTCGTAGGTTTTTCCGTAGACCATCACGTAGATGAACGAGCACATCATCACGCTGAAGATGACGACGTTTCCGAACTTGCTGAAGGTGATGGGGAAGCGCCTGGTCCGGTATCTCTGGTACGGCATGGTGACGAAGATGATAAGTATCGACGCCAGCATGGTAGCCATCATGAAGTAGTAGACGTACTGCCATTCGTATTCGTAGGCCAGCCATGCCGTGAGCCATGTTCCCAACTGTCCCAATATCATGAAGAACAGGTAGATGGTGGGCATGCTTGCCGTCTTTTCCTTGTCGAGCTGGTCCCATCCGGCTTCGTCCTTGGGCTCGTTGCCTGGGGTGATGTTCCGCGTAGCCTCAATGCCGAAACCGTATTTGATGAGGGTGAAGAGGTTGCACATCATCAGCACGTTGCGCATGAATCCCATGATGAGGCTGCAGAGTGCGAGGACGAAAATGCTGTCCGTCTTGGCGCAGACATAGCTGAGGATATACATCAGACTGAAGCCGACGATGCACATCATCTTCTCGTTGCGGACACGCACAAGGTCGTAGAAGAAGGGTGAGAACGCCGCCATACCTACAGAGGTGACGAATCCTACGAACTGTATGTGCTCGGACTGTATGCCCAGTCCGCTCGTCATCTCGCCGCTGTTGGCGGAATAGACGCCGCCGATGGTGAGGATGGGGATGAAGAGGAAGATGAGGAAGATGATTCCCAACGGCTTCGGCACCCAATCGTAGAAGGGGAAATTCTTTGGAAGTCTTGCCATAGTTTTCATTTTTGGCGGGGTGGAGGGCCCGTACGACGCTTGGGGGGACGTAGGGGAAAAGCACACCCGCCGGAAGGAAAATCGGTGTCTTTTTCATAGGCAGACGGCTGTCCGCCTATGGCAGAGGGCGAAAACCGATGGGGTTATTTCTTGCGCTCGGCCTTGACGATGACCATCATTCCTGCGGCCAGGCGGTCGTTGTCCTCCTTGGAGAGTCCTTCGAATTCGATGCGTACGGGAACGCGCTGTTGGATCTTGACGAAGTTTCCGGCAGAGTTGTCGGTAGGAACGAGGGAGTATTTCGAGCCAGTGGCACCGGATATGGCGGTAACCTTGCCCTTGAACTCCTTGTCGCTGACGGCGTCGACGGTCATCCTTACGGGCTGTCCCACATAGAGGTTTTCAATCTGAGTCTCCTTGTAGTTGGCAATCACCCACTTGCGGGTGTCGGGCATGATGTAGGTGATGGTCTGTCCGGCGTTCACGGCCTGTCCCTCTTCGAGAGCACGGCGTCCGAGCTGACCGTCGCAGGGTGCGGTGACAACGGTGTACGAAAGGTTGAGGCGTGCCATCTGCAGTGCGGCTTCGGCCCGTTCTATGGCGGCAGCGGTGTTCTGTTTGCGTGTCGAAACCTCGTTGACGCCCGACTCGGCGGCACGTTTCTGCCGGCGTGTGGCTTCGAGTTTCTTTTTCAGCGCATCATATTCTGTCTCAATTTGCTCGAGCTGTACGGGAGTGGCGGCATTCTTGGCCACAAGGTTCCGAAAGCGTTGGCGGTCCTTTTCGAGTTTGGCCATTCGCACTTCAATCTCGGCGATGCTTGCGTCGTATACGGTGGCAGAGGTCTTGGTGGTGTTCAGGGTGGCGTCTATGACGTTGGCACCGGCTTTGGCGTCCTTCAGTGCGGCCTCGGCCTCCATGACGCGGATGCGGTATTCGCGGTCGTCAAGGATGAGGAGGGTGTCGCCTTTCTTCACGTGCTGGTGTTCGGTGAAGCAGATGCGGCTGATGTAGCCCGAGGCACGGAGATTGACGGGCGAGATGTACTGTTCCACCTGTGCGTCGTTGCAGGTTTCGTTGCTCTTGTAGTCGAGGAAGATGGTCACCACCTTTACAAATCCCCATACGAGGATGGCGATACCGAGGAGGCTGGCAATGAGTTGTCGGCCGCGCTGCCGCTTGAGTTTCTTGGCCTGACGCTGGTAATTGCTCTTTTCGGGATTCTGGACGGAGTTCCCTTTATTCTGATTGTTTGCCATAATGATCTGTATATATAATGTGTGTGGTTTATTTGGTGAGCGTATCGAGTTGTCCGGAGAGTTTGAGCAGGGTGAGCTGTGCCACCTGCAGGTTGTAGTGGGCGGTCAGATAGTTGTTCTGCGCCTCGCTCATCCGCATTTCGTCCTGCAGCACTTCGGTCATTGATGCCACGCCTTCGCGGTATTGGTCGGCGGTGACGGTGTAGACATCTTCTGCCAGGCGGTAGTTGTCAAACTGTTTGGAGTAGTTCCGCTGGCTGTTGTGCAGCTCGCTGGTGGCATTCATATATTGGGTGTTCATCTGCTTCATGGCATTTTCGTAGGCAATGCCGGCATTTTCGATGTCAAGCTGTGCTTTTCTCGACTTCGAGCGCTTCTCTAGACCGTCGAAAATAGGGATTCTCAGGGTCAGTCCTACGCCGTCGGAGCGGTACCAGTGGCTCGAAGGTCCCGACTTGAACCAGTTACGGGCTTTGTCGGTGTATGCGGTGAACATCCAGTTGGCCGAAAGGTTCAGCGAGGGCAGGTAGCCGTCGCGCACCATCTTTTTCTGCTGTGTGGCCAGGGTCTGTTTCTTTTCTAGAAGCTGTAGTTCGTAGAGGTCGGTGCTCAGTCCTGTCAGTTTGATGTCCGTGGTCTTTCCGGGGTTGACGGGAGTGAGTGCAATGAGTGCGTCGGCAGGGTAGTCGATGACGTATTTCAGCATGTTGTACTGCTGTTCGAGCATGGCGTTGGCGTTGTCGCGCTGCACGCACAGGTTTTCGATGTTTAGGTTCACGCGTTTTACGTCCACCTCCATCGCCATACCGTTGTCGAAGAATGCGGTGGTGATGTCGCGGAGTTCCTCAAGGCGCTTGATGTTCCCTTCCACCAAGCGTATCTGCTCGGCGGTGTTCTGAGCCAGGTAATACATTTTGCTGATTTGCACGATGAGGTCTTCGCGTGCTTTTTCGTAGGAGAGCTGGTTCAGTTCGTCAACGGTGCGTGCAATGTCCATTGCCGTAAGGAGCATCTGGTTGTAGAGCGGCATCTGGAGTTGGAATCCAGCAGAGGCATTGTACTGCAGGGTTTTCGTCACGTTGTACTTGTTGCCGTATGCCGAACCGTCCGTCACCGATACGGGAGGTTCGAAATTGTCGTTGAAGCCTACCACCCCGTTGATTTGGGGCAGCAGTTTCGCACGGTTCTCACTGATGCCGTGCTTTCCCTTGGCGATTTCGTTGCGGCTGGTCTTCAGGTTCAGGTTGTTTTCCAGACCGATGCGCAGACAGTCATCGAGGGTCAGGGTTTCCTGAGCCGACATTGCCGAAAAACTTCCGGCAAGCAGCATCAATACTGTCAATGTCTTTCTCATATATGTGTATGTGGAATTTCACTTTTGGAGGACTCCCCATCCCTGCTCCCATCTTCTTTTGCCCGTGTCTTTTTACATTCTATGCGCTCGTGTAGCCAAGAAACACACACTCCGTGATAGGCAAAAATCCATAGCCCCTGCCCTTTACAGGCATGGGGATAGGGCATGCACCATGCCTGCAACGCTTGTGGCGTGGCATGGAGATGGAGGGATGATGGGGGAATTTTCGTGTCCTTTTTGCTTTGGCGGTGCAAAATTACGACGGTTTTCAGAATTTTTTACATTCATTTTGAAACAGAAAATGTTCAAATATTCTCTTTCTGCGGTGCTTTGTTCCCTTGATGCCGTCGTTTGCCGTGCCGATATGACAACCAGAATATGGAATTTGCCTTGCATGGTTATGTTTTTCCTTCCGCCTTTGGCTGGATATCCATGCGCACATCGCCCTTATTCTGATGCTTCGGCAGAGGGTGAAAATGCCGGCTTCAGGGCAAACCGGTGACGAGTGTGCAATATTTTCCGGCGTCCGTTTTCATATGCTTTCAGCCTTTCGTACTGCGTCGTTAACGGGTCGAGAAGGGCCTCGAAAGCCTTCGTGCCTTGTCCTGTCCTGAAATATCGCAAAATTGGTTGGAAGGGGATTTTGGTGCCATTTCCGGGCTGAAAACCGGAAACCTCGGACTTCTTTGCCACAAAGTACGGAGGTTTGGCATGGAAAGTACGGATGTTTGTACCCAAAAAGTCCGATGTTTTTGCCCCGAAATACGGCATCTTTTTGTTTTTTGACGCATTTTCTGAGGTGTTTTGTCGCAAAATC
>SFJN01000148.1 GCA_004555055.1 Bacteroidales bacterium
AGTTTCGCGCACAACTGCATGGGGTCATCGATGTAAAGTTCTTCTTATTCAGACTCTCAAAGATATTTGGCTAAACACAGGTTTTTGCAGGTGCGCCGCAAAACCTCCGTACTTTTGCCCAAAGAAGTCCGATGTTTTTGATTTCCGAAACGCTGTCCTGCGGAGGACTTCCGAAGCGGATAGCGAAAAAAGAAATCCCCCGTCCGCCGGGAAATCCGGTGAACGGGGGATTTTGTCCTATTATCCTATGAAAACGTTTCGTGTCGTTCCATGGAAATCCGTATGGGATTCAGAAGGATTTACTTACAGAGTTTCCAGGTGGCACCGTCCTTGGTGTCCTTGACAAGGAATCCGAGTTCGGCAAGGGCATTGCGAATCTTGTCGCTTGTGGCCCAGTCCTTGGCAGCCTTTGCCTGTGCGCGCAGGTCGAGAAGCAGGTCGACGGCAGCACCGAAGGCGGCTTCGCGCTCTGCATTGCCGTTGTCCTCACGCTGGAGACCGAGGATGTCGAAGCAGAAAGTATGGAACACCTTGGTGAGGGCTTCGAGAGCCTCGGCGGTGATGGTCTCCTTCCGGTCGACAAGACTGTTGACGATGCGGCAGGCATCGAAAAGGTGGCTGATGCAGATGGGGCTGTTGAGGTCGTCGTCCATCGCCTCGTAGCACTTCTTCTCGAGTTCCTGTGCATATTCGATTCCGATGGTGGCCTTCTTGCCCACAGGCTCGATGCGTTCAAGTTGCTTGACGGCATCCATCAGGCGGTCGAGGCCCTTCTTGGCAGCCTGCAGGGCATCGTTGCCGAAGTCGACGGTCGAACGGTAGTGGGCCTGGAGGAGGAAGAAGCGGATGGTCATCGGGGTGTATGCCTGCTCGAGGAGGGGATGGTCTCCGGTGAAGAACTGGTCGAGGGTGATGAAGTTGTTGTACGACTTGCCCATCTTCTTCCCGGCAATGGTAATCATGTTGTTGTGCATCCAATACTTTACCATGGGATGTCCCTGGCTTGCCACAGCCTGTGCGATTTCGCACTCATGGTGGGGGAACACAAGGTCCATGCCGCCTCCGTGGATGTCGAACTCCTCGCCGAGGTACTTGCGTCCCATGGCCGTACACTCGCAGTGCCATCCGGGGAATCCCTGGCTCCATGGCGAGGGCCAGCGCATGATGTGCTCGGGCTGTGCCTTCTTCCAGAGCGCAAAGTCCACCTGGTTCTTCTTCTCGCCCACACCGTCGAGTTCGCGGCTGGCATCGTGGACATCCTCAAGGTTGCGTCCGGAAAGGATGCCGTACTTGTGGTCCTGGTTGTATTTCACGACGTCGAAATATACGCTGCCGTTCGACTCATAGGCATAGCCGTTGTCGAGAATCTGCTGCACGAGTTCCTGCTGCTCGATGATGTGTCCGGTGGCGTGGGGCTCGATGCTCGGTGGCAGCACACCGAGGCGCGCCATGGCGGCATTGAAGCGGTTGGTATAGTACTGTGCCACCTCCATGGGCTCGAGCTGTTCGAGGCGTGCCTTCTTGGCAATCTTGTCCTCGCCCTCGTCGGCATCGTGTTCAAGGTGTCCGACATCGGTGATGTTGCGGACATAGCGTACCTTGTAGCCGATGTGCTGGAGATAGCGGAAGAGGAGGTCGAAGGTGACGGCCGGACGGGCATGTCCGAGGTGTGCATCGCCGTAGACGGTAGGTCCGCAGACGTACATTCCCACACGCCCTTCGTGCAGGGGCTTGAAGAGTTCCTTGCGGCGGCTGAGGGTATTGTATATAAAGAGTGCGTGTTCCATATGCAGAGGTTTGTTCTTGTTACAAGGTGCAAAAATACAGAAAGATGTGTGAACGGCAAAATTTAGCACTGTTTTTCACAGCGTAGTATCGTAGGTACAGCGTCAAATTAGTATTTTTGCCTTGACACTTTGCGGAGACTCCCCCTCCCCCTGCATCTCAAACATCACCTATCCCCCCCTCTCTCTATTCCATGTCGACACGCCGAATCCTGCCATTCCTTCTCCTCCTCATCCTTTCCTCGTCCTTCAGCACCGCAGCCTCGGGCCACCGCATCCCCGTTGCGAAGCCCAAAGCCCGCCACGGTGCCCCTGTCCTGTGTACGGAAGCCATCAACCGCGCCATCGCCAAAGCCGGCGAAGGCGATACGGTGGTGATAGGTGCCGGACGGTGGGTCACCTCCACCATAAACCTGAAAAGCCATATGACGCTGATGATAGAGGAAGGTGCCACACTGGTGGCGGCATCCGACCCCGAACTTTACGGACACTACGAGCCCACGCACGACATGTCGCGCTACGACACGGGCGAGGGGACCCGCAACGCCAACCTTACGGGCGATGCCCGCTGGACACGCGCCATGATATTGGGACAGGGCATCGAAGATGTCAGCATCTGCGGCGGCGGAACCATCGACGGCATGCACATCGAGGACCCGCTTGGCGAAGAGGGCATGCGCGGCCCGCATACCCTGCTGATTGCCGAGGCGGAAAACGTCAGGGTGGAGGGCGTGCGCCTTGTACAGGCCTCGAACTATGCCATACTGGGATACGAACTCAAGGACTGCCGCTTCCAGCACCTGACCATCGAGCAGGGATGGGACGGCATACACATCCGCGGCGGTGAACGTATCGTCATCGCCGACTGCGACATCGCCACCGGTGACGACGCCCTTGCCGGAGGCTACTGGCAGGAGATGGAAATCCGCAACTGCCGTCTGAACTCCTCGTGCAACGGTCTGCGCATCATCGAGCCGTCGCAACAGGTGAGGGTGAGCGACTGCCGGATATACGGTCCCGGACGCTTCCCACACCGCACGCGTCTGGAACGTCCCATCGCCGAACCTCTGCCGGCAGGACATGACCTCATCTACGGCATCGTCATCGAACCCGGAGCGTGGGGCAAGGCTCCGGGACGGACCGACGGCATCGTCATCGAAAATGTCAGCATCGACAATTCGTGGGCTCCGGTGGCGTACAGCATGGGCGAGGACAACACCTGCGGCTCGCTGACGATGAAGCACGTCGAGGGCACACACATCCGCGGTGTGGCACAGCCCGTCAACCGCCAGGACTGCATACAGAGCTGGGACGTGATGACGCTGCAGCATGTCAGCGTGAGCAAATAGACTGTCCTCCCGCCCCCTCACGGCATGCCACCGCAATGAATGCTCCCCAAACCGTTCCTCCTACCCCCCCGACATTCTCCCCACCATGGAAACCGAAAGCCATCCGCTCGAACCCTTCCTGCCTTCCAACGGCCGTACCCTCTTCCTCGGCAGTTTCCCGCCTCCCCGCGCACGGTGGAGCATGGACTTCTTCTACCCCAACTGGATCAACGACTTCTGGCGCATCATGGGTCTGCTCTTCCACAATGACAGACACCACTTCGAGTGCGGCCCTGACGCCCCGAAGACGTTCGACCGCGAGCGCATCATCGCCTTCTGCCGCACGGAGGGTCTCGCCTTCTTCGACACCGCCCGGCGCGTGCGGCGTCTGAAGGCCAACGCCTCGGACAATTTTCTCGAAATCGTGGAACCTACAGACGTGGGTAGCCTGCTTGCCCGTATGCCGGACTGCACGCGCATCGTCACCACCGGCGGCAAGGCGAGCGAAACCCTGCAACGGACGCTCTCGGACGCTGCAGGCTTGGAGGTGGAACAACCTGAAATCGGAGGCTTCACCACCCTCGTGGCATACGGCCGCACACTGCAATGGTGGCGCATGCCGAGCACCTCGCGCGCGTATCCGCTGAAACTGGAGAAGAAGGCGGAATACTATGCCCGACTGTTTCCCCAATCGCCATACGGATTGTTGTCATAAATGACATTACAAACGCCATTATAATACAACACCCCTATACAATCAATCAGCCCGAGGAGGACCATTCACCCCTCGGGCTGATTGCATACCATACCTAATTGCATCATGTCACTTGTCGACATACCATTTCGGCTCTTCGTCGAAGTCGAAGAACGTCACGTAGTGGATGTCCACATCACGGTCGTCGTACTGCTTCACCATGGAACCAAAACGGTTGTAGGTCCTTGCCTTGATGAAAGTGCCGTTCCAACAGGCAAGTTCCGCCACAAGATGGTTGTCGGCATACAGATAGTTGACATAACTTATGCCGGCCGTCTCCTCTTTTTCGAGGACGGCGAATAATGCCAGTTTTCCACCGCTGAGGTCGCTCTCCCAGAACGGTCCCCACTCTTTCACATAGAACCTGCCCTTATAGCCGAAAGGGACGCTCACGTTGCCGATACGTACCACTGTACCCGTCGAGTCGCGCACAATGTCGTAACGGACCTCGGACTCCGCACGTTTCGAATCGCTGAGCAATCGTCTGATCTGCCTGACGGCCTCCCCTCCTTTTTCGTTAAGGAATTCCAAATCGTAGCAAGTTTCGGTAGAACATACTTTCACGGCCCTTCCCCTCGAATCATAGTCAATCCAGTAGCCTCCGAGGCTTCCGCATTCCTGGCATCCCGAGGCGATGAGCAGCATTCTGCCAGCAGGCGAGAAGAGTTTGCAGAGATTGGTAAAGGCAAAACTGTTGTGCCTGATAATCTGCAACCGGTATCCGTCGGCATCTTCCTGCACGACCTCCGTAAATGCCATTTCGCCCTGTGAGGCTTCGTCGTCGCAAACAACACTTTCTGTGTAAACGGCCTCTTCCTGTTGTTCTCCGGCTTCTTCCGCTTCGGTTTCCGGCTTCGCCTCTTTCGTACCGCAACCGGAAAATCCTGCCATCAGCAAGGCCAGGATGAAAGGAATGGCAATGATTCTGTACTTCATTATTCTTAGGGTTTTGTCCGATATTCTGATTTATTGCATGTTTTCTTCGTTTTTCGAGGGCGGAATGACCTATTTTCGCACCACCTTGTCTGCGCCCTCTATGACAATGCCTTTCTGCCCGGGCAATGCCTTCCGGCCGTCGAGGGTGAAGGTTGCGGCAGGGGCATGAAGGAGAGAGGGAACATCCAGGCCCGACGGTATGGGGATGTCGGGCACCTCCATCTCATAGAACACAGCGCGTTCCTCGCCTTCCACCATCCGGCTGCAACTGAAGAAGAGATGTCCCCTCCACCAGCGCATCACCTGTTCGCGCCGCAGCAGATGGTCGGCATCCTCCTCAAGCGGTCCGGTGAAGATCTGGTACCACTGCCTGCCGTCGTAGGTAGCGAGGATGCGGGCCTGCCGGGGGAAAGCCCACCCGTCGCCGCCGTCGACATAGACAAGGATGAGACCGTTGGGGAGTTGCACGAAACGCTCGGTATACTGCGTGATGAGACCTGTGACGGAGGCATCGTAACGGAGCACGGGCTCAAGTTCCATATCCTCGGGATTGTCGCACTTGTTGATGCGGTAGATGCAGTTGTTGAAATCGTCACCGCCGGCAATGATGAAACCATCGGCAGCAAAAAGGCTCACCATCTGGGCATGTGAACCGGCATCGTTGGTGGTGCCCCAATAATACTTCCAGTCGCGATATTTCCAATTTTTGAAATCGTCGGTCCAGTATAGTCGCTTGTTCGAATTCCCTTTGCTGTCGACGGCATCGCCGGTAGTGGCATACAGGCGGTGCAACTTCCGGTCGTAATGCACGGCGTGGATATGGAAACGTTCGTAGTAGATGTCGCCGTCGTCGGCAAAGTCGTGGAGGACACTCCATGTTTCGCCCATGTCCGTCGAGTGCCAGATGGCCGTCGCCCCGGCTTTGTAGCCAAGGTGCCGCCTGCCCTCGGGGTCATTAGGGTCGACGGGATTGTCCTTCGACGAGCCGTATTCCGAAATATAGATGGTACGGCTGTCGGGGGCATACTCGTAACTCCACTCCTTGGCAAGAATCTGGTAGGAATTTCTGAAGGTGAAGACACAGCGGAGATTCCGGCTGTCGGGATTGTATTTCCACAGACGGTTGGCCTCGTTGTCCCTGGATTCGTAGATGAGCCACTCCCCGTCGGGGAGGACGTAGGCGGCAGGGACATAGCCGTAGAACGAGTTACGGTCGCAGACATCGAACATGGTCCGCACCTCGCCGCTGATGGAGCTGACGGCTTCGATGCTTCGTCCGTTATCGCCGGTGAAGAGCAGAAGCGAACGGAGGGTGTCGACATCGAGGAACACGTTCATGTCGGCACGTTCGCCCACGATGGTGCCTTCCAGAATCCGGGGGCTGGGTACAATGTCCGGAAGAGTGTGGACCGCCGTTGCTGACGGCACGAAACGTTCATCGTCCGGACAGGAATCTGCCAACGCCCCGAAGGGAAAAA
>SFJN01000149.1 GCA_004555055.1 Bacteroidales bacterium
TATTTACAACTTTCGCCTGCATATAACCGATATTTTGAATAACCTATGCAAAAATAGCGAAAAAAAAACAAAGGAGCACCATCCGGCAGCCCATGTCTACCCACTTTTTGAAAGGATGAAAAAAAATTGACAAAACGGACATCACGCCATATTTATCATATCGTAAATTTGATGTTTTGATAAATTTTCAGGAATTTACGTTACCTTCCGACAGAGAATACTATGCAGCAAGTCGGGTACAGACAATACCGCACAGTGCATTGACACACACAAAGTGGCAACTGCAACACTGCAGAATATACGTACAATATACAGAACTGCTCTCCCAAAACGCACCGAAAAAGCTGTACAAAGGGCACTACTCCACTCCGCCGCATCCACATCACCACCCGAAAAAGCCCCCAAAAGGCGGCAGTTTTCGGAAAACAGAAACATCGGACTTCTTTGCACAAAAGTACGGATGTTTGTGCCTAAAAGTACGGCACTTTATGCCAAAGAAGTCCGATGTTTCTGTTTTTCCGGAACGGAGGTTTTCCATACCGCCACCCTACCCTCTTTCTCGCAAAAGAATGCCGATGCCGACAAACCGGAACAAAAAAAAGTATGCACGGACCGCGTCAACGAATCCGTGCATACCACAAAAGGGATTGAAAAAGAAAAAGAGGGTTTCCGGAATAGCCGGTAACACACCTTTATACCAGTAATAAATTTTATATATGCGCCCTATCACCTTGACCTTGCGCCGGTCAAGGTTCGGCGGGTCCACCCTGTTTTCTGCGCCAACGAGCGGGAGAACAGCCTTCCTTCTCGGTAAAGGTCTTGGTGAAATGGCTCAGCGACAGGAAGCCCGAGGCTTCGGAAATGTCCAGCATCTTCCGCTCCGGATGGGCAAGCATCGTACGTTTGGCAAATTCGATGCGCAGACCGGAAATCCAATCTCGGAAACTGACGTGGAACGTCGTGTTGATGTATTCCGAAAGATAGGTGCGGTTGGTGCAGAGCTCGAGCGAAAGGTCCTGGAGCGTAAGCCCCGGCTTGCAGTAGCCTTCGGCATCCATCCATTCCCGGATGCGCAGGGCGAGGTCCGAATGGTAGGCAGGCATCTCACCCGAAACGGGTTGCGGCACAGCAGCCTCGTGGAACACCTCGGCATCATCCGTCATCCCATGCTCCTCTTGGATGGCACTCTCCACTGTTTCATAAAAGAGCATGTAGTTCTGGTAGCAGCAATAGAGATAGACGTAGAAAGGGATGGAGGAAAGGACCCAAATATAGACATAACGGTCGGGGAGGAAGGTGAGCAAAGCGCACCCAACACCGAAGATGACTGCCCAATAGGTAAAGATGGAGAGCCAACGGATGTAGGCCCCGATATCGTCGGACTGCGTATTCTCGAACATACGGATGGCCTTGCGGTACGTGCGGAGTATGCGCACGGAAAGGAAGACGCCGTAGACCACCAGCCAGAGGGCCAACACCGCCATCCCACCGTGCTGGAGAATGCCGCGGGGAAGACCGAAGAGCAACACACACGCCAAGGCAGAATAGCCGAGCCACATGCACAGATGGATGAGGCAGCGACGAGGGGTGAGATAACGGTTGTCGAGGAGTGTCATCATGCCCGAACTGAAGAGCCAGTAGCAAAGGAAATAGGTGACCAGGTTCATCACAATGGTGGCGCTCAGGTCCGTCAGACGGATGGTGCAGAAAAGATGCACGCAGTAGTTGGCGGAAAGCACCAACAGCGCCGTACCCATAAGGCGGCGCGAAAGACGGAAACTGTCGAAGATCTTCTTCTCCGGCGTACGTGCAAAGAGCATGTGGAGGCCGAAGAAGAGCATCAGCGACAGGGCTATGCAGAGTGAATAATGATATAGCGACTGGTCCATGGGGAATTTTATTTTCAAAAAAAGAAACGGCAAAGGGGGAGGAGACGTTGCCGAATGCAAATTTACGAATAAGAACCGAATGCCCAACCCGTACGAGCGCAATTTTTGGCGAATACCATGGCGTTTCGCACACAAGTTTCCAAAGGGATTGAGGATTTTTCCGCTTCAGTGTACGGAATTTCGGCTGGAAAAGCATATATTTGCATACAAGCGCCGCCCTCGACAACAGGGTTGCCCTACTCCACCACTCTCTACCCACCCCACACACCACACATGACCACACCCTTCCTCCAAAGCGTCACAGAAGACCTCTTCCGCAAGACCGGCGGCGACCTCAGCCGCACCGTAGTCGTCTTTCCGAGCAAACGTGCCGGACTCTATATGAACGAATACCTGCTCCGGCTCTCCGGCGACCGCCCCACATGGGCTCCGCGCTACACCACCATCAGCGAACTCTTCGAAACGCTGGCACCGGACCTCACCGTGGCCGACCGCATCGATACGGCACTGCACATCGTGCGACTCTTCGAGGAACTCACAGAGCAGACCGTAAGCGTGGACTGGTTCTACGGATGGGCAGAGCGGATTCTCGACGACTTCGAGGATGTCGACAAGAACATGGTGGATGCCGAAGCCCTCTTCCAGAACCTCAACGACCTGAAGGAGATTGAACAGCAGGAATTCCTGACGGAGGAGCAGAAGGCGGTGCTGCAACGCTTCTTCAGCGAATTCGACCCCCAGCACAACGATCTCCTCCGCGAACGCTACCGGCAGCTGTGGAACGTCCTTGCCCGGCTCTATGCCCGCCTCAACGCCACGCTCCTCGCACAGGGAGAGGCCTACGAGGGCGCACTCTACCGCCGCGTGGTAGAACGCCTCGGAAAGGGAGAGACGGCACTCGATGCCACGGTGGAACACTATGCCTTCGTAGGCTTCAACCTCCTCGACCGCGTGGAGGCAACACTCTTCAGGCTGGTCAAGGACGAGGGAAAAGCCTGGTTCTACTGGGACTACGACGACTACTACACCCGTTCGGCACACAGCCGGAACCATGAGGCGGGAATGTTCCTGCGCGACAATCTCAAAGCCTTCCCCAACGAACTCCCGAAGGAGGATTTCAACCACCTCGCACAATATAAGGAAATCGTCATGGCGGCAGCCTCGACCGAAGCCATTCAGGCACAGTATGCCGGTGAATGGGTGAGGGAGAACCTTACGCCCGACCATCGTCGCACGGCCGTCGTGCTCTGCAACGAGGGCATCCTGCAACCCGTGCTCCACGCCCTGCCCGAGGATATCAGCGAGGTGAACATCACCAAAGGCTTTCCGCTGACCCATACCGAAGTGGTGACACTCGTGGAGAAAAAATTCAGCCGCTGGGAACGCGAACAGACCACACTCGGCATTGCCGAACTGCTGGAACGGCTGATGGAGGAGGTGCGGACAAAGGCTCACGACTTCGTGACACGCAACGACTATTCGGAGACACGCTTCGAAGACGTGCTTCAAGGCGAAGCCTACTACATGATGACGCGGATACTTGAGCATTTCTCTGCCATACTCCTCCGCCATTTGTCAGGACTCAAGGGGGCCTTTACCCTTGTCACCCTACGGCGACTGCTGCGGCAGACGGTGCGCAACGCCACCATACCCTTCAGCGGCGAACCCGTGGTGGGACTGCAGGTGATGGGTGTGCTCGAGACACGCTGCCTCGACTTCGAACGCATCATTATGCTCTCCGTCAACGACGGTACGCTGCCGAAGAAGGCCGACCACACCTCGTTCGTACCCTATCTCCTGCGCCGGGCCTTCGGCATGACGACACCGGAACGGAAAACGGCCGTATTCGCCTACTACTTCTACCGCCTGCTCCAACGTGCCGAACACGTGACGATGACCTACAACTCGTCTGCCACGCTGACCAGCACGGGCGAAATGTCGCGCTTCATGACGCAACTGCTGGTGGAATGGCCGCATCGCGTGACGCACCTGACACTCAACAGCATGCAGGCACCCATGATGCGACACCCGAAGGACACGGACAAACCCTATGACCTCCTGCAACGCCTCGACGCGAAAGAGGGCAAAGGCGTGCAGCTGTCGCCGTCGGCCATCAACACCTATCTCCGCTGCCAGCTCCTCTTCTACTACAAACACGTGATGGGCATCAGCGAACCGGAACCCGACCCTGAAGAGATACAGCCCAACGTGCTGGGAACCATCTTCCACCGGGCGGCGGAAATCATCTACAAGATACCCGAAGGTGCAAATAAAAGGCTGGTGATGGAGGAGGATATCAAAGCTCTCCTCAATACGCCCGGACGCCTGCGGCAGATTGTACACCAGGCCTTCGACGACGAGAAGACGGCATACCGGCTCCTCCAGGCCCGCGTGGTGGAGATGTTCCTAAAGGCCCTGCTGCAGTACGACGCCGCACACGCTCCCTTCCACATCATCGCCACCGAATACCCTGCGGGCATCACCATCGAGGTGACACTGCCCGACGGCACCACGAAGGTGCCCGTACGCATCGGCGGAATCATAGACCGCATCGATGACATCGATGCCGGAAACGGACTCCGCATCCTCGACTACAAGACGGGCGGCAAGGAGGAGTCGGCCACATCGCTCGAACAGCTTTTCGCACAGGGCAAGAACAAGCACTACATGCTGCAGACTTTCCTCTACGCCCTGATGATGGCCGACAAGACGAACGCCCCGCTCGTGCCCGCACTCTTCTTTGTGAACCATGCCGCCCGCAAAGGCTATGACCCGCGGCTGAACATGGGAAGCAAGAATGATACGGACTACATCGACAACTTCCACCCCTACAGGAAGGAGTTCGTGGAACGCCTCCAGACACTGCTGGCCGAAATGCTCGACCCCACACAGCCGTTCCACGTGCCGGAAAATCAGCAAATCTGCGCCTCGTGTGCCTACTTCCCCCTCTGCTTCAAATGACTTTTTCAGGCAGTTTCTGCCCTTACGATTGCCATAAATTATGTCCTCGGAAACCAAAAGTCGTGCCGAAAATGTGAGAAAACCGTATAAAAGTCGTGCCGAAAATGTGAGAAAGCTACGGAAAAGTCGTGCCAAAAATGTGTGTGTTCTTTTCCATCCCATTGATTTTCACTAAATTTGCAAGCAAATCAAAAGGATTTATGGAAAGACTGCTGACAGAGAAACTGAAAATCTGGAAAAGGAAAGCACCGCTTTCTCCGTAAGGCAAGGGCAGGACGCGCAAGCGGAAATGGGCAATACCCGACATCCGAAAATGCCAAAGAGACAAACTTCGGGCAGGAATACCCACATGAGGTATCCCTGCCCGAAGTTTCTTATAGAGGTTATAGAGGTATGAGAGAGAATGCCGTGCCGGACAGACAATGCTCCTTACAGGACATAGCCGTCCGTAATAAAGGGGTGCAGATGTAAAAACGGGAAATTGCAGGATGTGCCCTCAGGCAATGTCGCCCACCACGGCACGGACCTTTTCGACGCTGGTTTCGAGGGTGGCGTATTCGTCGTTGCCGGGTGTGCCCATGGAGACTCCCTCGTGGCGAAAACGCATCTGCGAAGGCTGTGGGGCACGAAGGCTGGCATGGATTTCCGTAGCTCCGGTGGCATCGAGTATGGCCTTGGCATTGCCTTCGTTGACCCCGCACCCGGGCATGATGACAATGCGTCCGGCGGCAGCCTGCACCAGGGTGCGGAGCATGTCCGTCCCCGATTCGGCAGTGGCAGCCTGTCCGCTGGTAAGGATGCGGTCGAAGCCAAGCGAAACGAGTTCTTCGAGCACCTGGAGCGGACAGCGGCAGACATCGAAGGCACGGTGGAAGGTCAGCGCAACGGGCGGCAGAAGGTATGCTTCGTCCAGATCGCCCTCGGCAAAGTCCACACAGTCGCCCTTGGCGGCCTCGACAAAGCGCTTGCAGGCCTCCGTGTCCAGATTGCCGTCGGCTGTAAGGGCCCCCACCACCACACCGTCTGCACCGGCACGGCGGGCGGAAACGATGTCGTCGACCATCAGTTCCACCTCGTCGGGGGTATAGAGGAAGTCGCCCGGACGGGGACGGATAAGTACATGGCGACGTACGCCATCCACCTGCATGGCGGCATTGATGAGCCCAAGGCTGGGCGTGAGCCCACCCTCGGCGAGGCCGCTGCAAAGTTCCACACGGAAGGCTCCGCCCTCGGCGGCACGCTGCACGCTCAGGAGGGAGCCGCAGCAGACTTCAAGTTTGCGTGATTCTGGCATTTTCAGCAATGTTTTTTCGATATTATCGGATGCATCCGATGATTTCGTTCACATCCTTCACACCGTGGGCATCGAGCCACTCGTTCATGCCGTCGATGACCTTCATGGTGACTGTGGGGTCGACG
>SFJN01000150.1 GCA_004555055.1 Bacteroidales bacterium
ACGTTCAGCACCTGCTCCTTGATTTGTTCCAATTCGTCCTTCATCTTTACCACGATATTCTGCATTTCCGCCTGGTTCGACTTGGAGCCGGTTGTGTTGATTTCCCTGCCCATTTCCTGGGCGATGAATCCCAACTTTTTGCCTTGTCCATGACCCGAAGCCATGGTTTCGCGGAAATAGTTTAGGTGGTTGGTGAGGCGCTGTTTTTCTTCGTTGATATCGAGCTTCTCAATATAGAAGATGAGTTCCTGTTCCAGTCGGTTCTTGTCGTAGTCAACGCCCTTAAGTTCTGCCAGCCTTTCCTCGAGCCGTTTCCGAATTTTCTGTACACGGCTCTGTTCGAAGGGTTCGATGCTTGCGAGCAGACTCTCAATGGTATCGATGTTCTTGTTGAATTTTACGGCAAGGGCTTCGCCTTCTTGTCTGCGGAAATCCATAAGAGCCTCGACAGCCCTGTTTATGGTATCTTTGACCACTTCCCACTCTTCGTCGCAAAGTTCTTCTACGCTATTGGACTGTGTGAGTTCTGGCAGTCGTACAAGTATCTGCCAGATTTCGGCAGGTGAGGGCACTTCAATGCCTGTGGTGGCGGAAATATCGCGGAGTTGGCGTACATAGTTTCGCACGACATCAGGATTGATGGTTGCGCCAACGGATTCCGTTTCCTTTTCAACCCAGACGTTGAGGTCGATTTTTCCGCGTTCAAGGACGTTGGAAACCATCTTCCGGATTTCCATTTCCTTCTCGCGATATATCGGTGCGATACGCGTGGAGAAGTCAAGTGCTTTGCTGTTGAGCGACTTGATTTCCACGTGTATCTTCCTGTTGTTGTATTCGGCCGAGGCTTTGCCGTAGCCGGTCATGGACAATATCATTGTGCGTCTCAGTCTTCGATATCCTTGATTTCAAGATGGAGTTCGTCGAGCTGTTTCTGATCCACGAATCCAGGAGCATCGAGCATGACGTCGCGTCCGGAGTTGTTCTTCGGGAATGCGATGCAGTCGCGGATGCTGTCCAATCCGGCAAAGAGGCTGACGAAACGGTCGAGACCATAGGCCAAGCCTCCGTGAGGGGGAGCTCCATACTTGAAAGCGTTCATGAGGAATCCGAACTGTTCCTGGGCTTTTTCGGGAGTGAAGCCGAGAACTTTGAAGATTTTTGCCTGTAGTACGGCATCATGGATACGGATGGATCCGCCGCCGACCTCCACACCGTTGCATACCATGTCGTAGGCATCGGCAAGCACGTTGGCAGGGTCGGTGTCGAGTTTCTCGATGTCCGAAGGTTTCGGCGAGGTGAAAGGATGGTGCATGGCCATCAGACGGCCTTCTTCCTCGCTCCATTCGAACATGGGGAAGTCAATCACCCAAAGCAATGCAAACTTGTTCTTGTCGCGCAGACCGAGGCGTTCGCCCATGAGCAGACGTAGTTCGCAGAGTTGCTTGCGGGTCTTGTTGGCATCGTCGCCAGAAAGGATGAGGATGAGGTCGCCGGGCTTTGCTCCGAAGGCTTCCTTCATTTCCTGCAACACTTCCTGGGTATAGAACTTGTCGACGGAGCTCTTCACGCTGCCGTCTTCTCCCACGCGGGCATAGACGAGTCCTTTGGCACCTACCTGCTGGCTCTTCACAAAGTTTGTGAGTTCGTCAATCTGCTTGCGGGTATAGCTTGCACAGCCCTCGGCGCAGATACCGCCGATGTATGCGGCATCGTTGAAGACTGCAAAGTCGCTCTTTCCTGCAAAGATGTCCTTGAGTTCCACAAATTCCATGCCGAATCGCATGTCGGGCTTGTCGCTTCCGAAACGGCGCATGGCTTCGTGCCAGCTCAAACGGAGGAAGGGCGTTTCTCCAAGGTCCACGCCACGAAGTTCCTTGAAGAGGTGCTTGGTCATCTCCTCGAAGACGTTGATGATGTCGTCCTGTTGTACAAAACTCATCTCGCAGTCAATCTGCGTGAATTCAGGCTGACGGTCGGCGCGGAGGTCTTCGTCGCGGAAACACTTGACAATCTGGAAATAGCGGTCCATGCCAGCCACCATCAGCAGTTGCTTCAGAGTCTGGGGTGACTGCGGGAGGGCATAGAACTGTCCGGGATTCATGCGGCTGGGTACGATGAAGTCGCGTGCGCCCTCGGGGGTAGAGCCGACGAGCACGGGAGTCTCGATTTCGAGGAATCCTTTGCTGTCGAGGAAATGGCGTACCGCCAGACAGAATTTGTGGCGTAGTTCAAGGTTTGCGCGTACGTTGCTTCGGCGAAGGTCGAGATAGCGGTATTTCATGCGCAGGTCATCACCGCCGTCAGTGTTTTCTTCGATGGTGAAGGGTGGTGTCTGGCTGGCATTGAGTATGACGAGTTTGCTTACGGCAATCTCGATGTCTCCCGTAGGTATGTTGGCATTCTTTGAGTAGCGTTCGTTGACATCGCCGGTTACCTGAATGACGAATTCGCGTCCCAGTTTGTTGGCTTGGGCACATAAATCGGCATTTGTTTCTTCGTTGAAGACGAGCTGGGTGATGCCATAGCGGTCGCGAAGGTCAACAAAGGTCATACCGCCCATCTTTCGGGTACGCTGAACCCATCCTGAGAGGGTGACGGTCTGGCCGACATTTTCTATGCGGAGTTCACCGCAGGTGTTTGTACGATACACGTTTTCTGATGTTTTTATGGTTGTGGCAAGAGGGGTAACGTAATGGCAACGTGTGCCACAGTTTCCCCTCTTTGCTGATGATATGGTATATTAATATAAGATGTGTCGCAACGCTACCGGGCTACCGGCGGTAATTCCTGTTGCAGATGCGGCATTATGTTTCTGTCGTCAGAATTCCTGCCAGGACTTGATTTCGAGGTCTTCGGGTTTCATTGTGCAGAATGCGTAGATGAAGGCCGATGCCAGACGGGCATTGGTAATCAGAGGAATGTTGAGGTCGACGGATGCACGGCGGATAAGGTAGCCATTGGTCAGTTCACCGGTGGAGAAGTTCTTATGGATGTTCACCACCATGTCAATCTGTTTGTTGTGGAGCATGTCGAGCGCCTTGGGGAGTTTGGCCTCTTCGCTTCCGGGCACCACGTTTTCAGCTTCCGAGGGCCAGAGCACACGTTGTGCGGGAATGCCGTTCTCTTCGAGGTAGCGTGCAGTTCCCTGTGTGGCGAAGATGTTGTATCCGTTGTCGGCAAGCATCTGTGCGGCATCGAGCATGTCGGCCTTCTGTTTGGCGGGGCCGGTAGAAAGCAGGATGTTCTTCTTGGGAATACGGTGCCCTACACTCAACATGGCCTTGAGGAGTGCGGAGCGTGCATCTTCGCCAAGGCATCCCACCTCTCCGGTAGAAGCCATGTCCACACCGAGTACGGGGTCGGCTTTCTGGAGGCGGTTGAAGGAGAACTGGCTGGCCTTGATGCCCACATAGTCGAGGTCGAAGATGCTCTTTGCCGGTTTCTCTACTGGCAGTCCGAGCATGATGCGTGTGGCCATTTCGATGAGGTTCACCTTCAGTACCTTGCTGACGAAGGGGAAGGAGCGCGAAGCACGCAGGTTACATTCGATGACCTTGATGTCGTTCTCTCGGGCGAGGAACTGGATATTGAAGGGTCCGGAAATGTTGAGTTCCTTGGCAATCTTCTTCGAAATCTTCTTGATGCGCCGTGCAGTCTCCACATAGAGTTTCTGCGGAGGGAACTGTATGGTGGCATCTCCAGAGTGTACGCCTGCAAATTCAATGTGCTCGGAGATGGCGTAGGCGATGATTTCGCCGTCTTTGGCTACGGCATCCATTTCCACTTCCTTGGCATTCATCAGGAACTTGCTGACCACTACGGGGTGTTTCTTCGATACGTTTGCTGCCATTTTGAGGAAGCGCTCAAGGTCTTCCTGATTGTGGCAGACATTCATTGCAGCACCGGAGAGCACGTATGACGGGCGGACGAGTACGGGGAAGCCGACCTCCTTGATGAACTTGTTGATGTCGTCCATTGATGTCAGCGCGGCCCATGCAGGTTGGTCTACGCCGATGCGGTCGAGCATGGCGGAGAACTTGTCGCGGTCCTCAGCATTGTCAATGTATTTTGCCTGTGTGCCGAGTATGGGTATGTGCTGCTCGTCGAGGCGCATGGCAAGGTTGTTCGGAATCTGTCCGCCGGTAGAAACTACTACACCGTAGGGCGTCTCAAGGTCGAGGATGTCAAGCACGCGCTCGAAGGTCAGTTCGTCGAAGTAGAGACGGTCGCACATGTCGTAGTCGGTCGACACGGTTTCGGGGTTGTAATTGATCATTACCGAACGGAAACCTTCCTTCCGGATGGTGTTCAGTGCCTGTACACCGCACCAGTCGAATTCTACGGAAGATCCGATGCGGTAGGCTCCCGATCCGAGTACCACTACCGAACGATGGTCGTTCTCGAAAGGAATGTCGTGGGCAACGGCGCTGTAGGTGAGGTAGAGGTAGTTGGTCTGTGCGGGATATTCGGCAGCGAGGGTGTCAATCTGCTTCACATAGGGCACAATGCCTGCCATCTTACGGCGTGCGCGGATGGCCATCTGTGCCTTCTCCATCTCCATTTCCTTTTCCAGTCCGATGGCGCGTGCCACCTGGAAATCGGTGAATCCCTGACGCTTAGCCTTAGACAGGAGCTCGTTGTCGAGGATATTGATGTTGCCGACGCTCTCCAGTTCCTTGTAGGTGCGGTGAACGTTGTAGAGCTTCTGGAGGAACCAGCGGTCAATCTTCGTCAGTTCATGGATTTGGTCGATGGTATAACCTTGGTCGAAAGCCTTTTCGATGACGAAGATGCGCTTGTCGGTGGGTGCCTTGAGTGCTGCATCCACATCGTCGATCTTCAGTTCGTGGTTTCCGACGAATCCGTGCATACCCTGTCCGATCATGCGCAGGCCCTTCTGGATAACCTCTTCGAAGGTGCGTCCGATGGCCATCACTTCGCCTACGGATTTCATGCTGCTGCCGAGTTCGCGGTCCACTCCGCGGAATTTTCCAAGGTCCCAGCGGGGAATCTTGCATACGCAGTAGTCAAGTGCCGGCTCGAAGAATGCGGAGGTGGTCTTTGTCACGGAGTTCTTCAGGTCGAAGAGTCCGTAGCCGAGTCCGAGTTTTGCGGCGACGAAAGCGAGAGGATATCCTGTGGCCTTCGATGCCAGGGCCGAGGAGCGGCTGAGTCGGGCATTGACTTCGATAACACGGTAGTCTTCGCTTTCGGGGTCGAAGGCATACTGTACGTTGCATTCGCCGACGATGCCCACATGGCGGACGATGCGGATGGCAAGTTCGCGGAGTTTGTGGTATTCGGAGTTTGTGAGGGTCTGCGATGGAGCGATAACGATGGACTCTCCGGTGTGGATGCCGAGGGGGTCGAAGTTTTCCATGTTGCAGACGGTGATGCAGTTGTCGAAGCGGTCGCGTACCACCTCGTATTCCACTTCCTTCCATCCCTTGAGGCTCTTCTCCACGAGTACCTGGGGTGAGAAGGAGAAAGCCTTTTCTGCTATTCTGTTCAGCTCTTCCTCGTTGTCGCAGAATCCTGATCCCAGTCCTCCAAGTGCATATGCGGCGCGGATGATAACGGGATATCCGAGTTCTCGGGCGGCGCGGCGTGCATCCTCGATGTTCTCTACGGCTTCCGACTTGATGGTCTTTACGTTGATTTCATCAAGTTTCTTGACAAAGAGTTCGCGGTCTTCAGTGTCGATGATGGCCTGCACGGGAGTTCCCAGCACCTGCACATTATATTTTTCGAGTGTTCCGGCGCGGAAAAGTTCCACACCGCAGTTCAGAGCGGTCTGTCCGCCAAAGGCAAGCATGATGCCTTGGGGGCGTTCCTTTTCGATTACACGTTCTACGAAATACGGTGTAACGGGCAGGAAGTATATCTGGTCTGCTACGCCTTCCGAGGTTTGTACGGTGGCAATGTTGGGGTTGATCAGGACGGTTTCGATGCCTTCTTCCTTAAGCGCCTTGAGACATTGGCTTCCGGAATAGTCGAATTCGCCGGCTTCACCGATTTTAAGTGCTCCGGAACCGAGGAGCAAAACCTTGGTAATTCTACCTTCGTTTATGTTGTTGTCGGTCATTGTTTGTGCGGGGGATGATTAAGGGGTGTTCTATAAAATTAGTTTTTGCTTTTTAAGGAATGTCTTCTGCTTGGGCGGTTTTAATCTCTTGTTGGCATCTTTCAGTTCTTCAAATACTTACATAGCCAGCTATGTGCGTATTTGTAGAACAGAAACCTGCTGCGCAATAGTCTT
>SFJN01000008.1 GCA_004555055.1 Bacteroidales bacterium
ATAAAACACCCCTTAAAAACATCGGACTTCTTTGGGCAAAAGTACGGATGTTTTGCATCGAAAGTACGGATGTTTGCCTCAAAGAAGTCCGATGTTTTTGTTTTCCGAAAAGAGGGAAGCATTAAGTACGGATTTCACTCTGATTTAGCCGAGAGTAACATGCCTTAGGTGCTGCTTTTCATCCTTCGTTTTGACTTCGTCTTCTTCCTCCTCGCATGGCATAGATTGAGCAAATTGACTTCGTCTTCTTCCTCCTCGCTCGGGATAGCTGGAGCGAGCTCCGCTCTCCTCTCGCTCGTTCGTCAGCTCATCTCTGCTCATGCTTCGTTCGTCAGTTCTACGCCATGGCATATAGCAAACTCATGAGGAATCTGCACAAAACCTCCGCACTTCACAAAACGACTTGGTTTTTGAAGTGCGGAGGTTTTGCTTGCTATCCGGATGTAACGGGGGGCATGTCACACCGCATCCCCCCTGTCAGTGACGGGAAGATCACCGCTTCTTCGGAGCCCCACCAAACGGAATAACGAGGCCCAAACGGAAGTCGGCATTCGAGCGGACCGGTATACCCTGCTTGGTAAGTTTGCCAAGCATGTGGTCCATACCCAGGAAGAAGTATCCGAGGTTCACCGCCCATCCCCATGAAGGTCCGAAGGTGCCGACGCCGGCATTCACGCTGGCCTCAATCTTCCTCATGGGCTTCACGGTGACATACAGCCGCTCCTCGTTCCAGCCGTAACGCTTCTGAATACGCGAAGTGGAAGTGAATCCGAACGTAAGTTTGTCGTACATTGGCAAGGCATATTCTGCCGAGATGGCGAGGGTCGTACCCAGTCCGGTATTGCGTCCGCTCACCACACCGGCGTCCTCCAGACGGTAAAGGTCGGTCAGCCGGTCGGTCAGGTCATCAGTCTGGTCCTCGATGTCGGTACCAGGCCCGTCCTGCACCTTGATGTCCTGGAAACCTTCGAAGACGAAGGGCTGCCCGGCATTACATGCCGATATGCCCTCCTTCCATTTGAGGAATCCGAGGTCGCGGATGGCGATGCCAGCCTTCAGGTTCGGCACGAGGTCAAGCTTTCCGAAGTCGGCTTCGGCTCCGAGGTCGAGTGCCATACCCACACCGGCAATGCCCTTTGCACCATCAATGTCTACGTTATCGAAATCGATGGTTTCGTACGTACCGCCGTTCTCGTATTCCTCCACCTTCATTTCGCCCCATGTCAGTCCTTTCACATGGGCGTTGACGGTGGCATTTGCCGTGGCCATCCACCGGTTTTCATCCTGGAGGTCAAGACGCAGTTCGGTGAACTGTGCGTCCACACGTCCGGCACCGACCAGGAACTTCAGTTTTGCACCGGCACGGATGCCCTTGTAGACCTCGCGGCTGTGGCCCACCGCCACCTCGGCATAGGCCTGGGCATTGGCGCCGAAAGCCGACAGGTTGTAGTTGCGGTTCTGAAGGTCCTTCGTCAGTTCGAACATATCGTAAGGTGCATTGAAGCCACCGTTCATACGCAGATTCACCTCCAGGGTGTTGAAACCCTTCCACTTATGGATACCGAAGGAAAAGATGGAGGTCGTGAAGTCCATCTGAATCTTGTTGTTGTTATGGAAATTGCCAAGGGCCTCCTCCACGGAAATACTGGGGTGGAGGTAGGTGACGAGCTGTCCATTACGGGGATAGAGCAGATTGTCGACGCCCAGGTTACCGTTGATTCCGGCATTCAGATTGCCAATGATGGGTATGGAGACGTAGGCTTTGCTGTTGAAGTCGTGTGCTGGATTGAGCTGGTGTCCATAGGCGTAGGCGTCCATGAAGTATGCGCTTTGCAACTGCTGTGCCGAAGCCTTGAAGGGGAGCACACTGAGTGCGGCAAGGGCCGCGATATATGATAATCTTTTTTTCATAAGGATGTTGACGGAAAGTGTGGAAAGTGGGGGGGCGTCAGCCCCGTATCATCATCGTTTTTACCAAGGTGGTCCGGCACATCAGTTGGCATCGACCGTGATGCCTCCCTTCAGCGTGGCCTTTATCTGGTGTAGTTTTATCTTCGCCGTTTCGCGGAGCAGGGCATCCTCCACCGGCTCGTCGATGACGGCACGGTAGCGTACACCGTCCAGGCGCTGTGCACCGTGCTTGCCGTTGATGACATCGTTCAGCGTGAACCCTTCGCGCGGTGTCACCTTCATCTCTAAGGGATGGTCGCTGACACTTGCCGGCAGACTGAGGCGTATGGGCTCCAGGGCCTCCACGGTATGGCCGTATTCATCGACAGGAATGACATCGAGGGTGAGCGATGCCGGCAGTTCGTTGTCGGCGAGTGCATGGACTTCGATGTATCCGGCATCCACGTTGTCAAGGTCTTCGAGGTCCGAAGCCCATCCGCGTTCGGTGTCCTGATAGACCAGTTTGAAGTCGGGGCCGCAGGAAAGCGGAGCAAAGATTTCGTAGTCGAGACTGACGTTGTACGTACTGGGTACAGGCATATTGTCGGTCCTCAGGGTGACGGGCATCACCTCCACATCTATCTTTTCGGGCAACTGGCGCACCAGTCCGCCGAGGTCTTCTACCCGAAGCCATGCAGCATCGTCATAGCCTTCGGGACGGAGTGTGCTGTAATGGTCAGAAAGTTCGAAGCGGTTTTCGCCCTCAACGATTTCGAACTCTTCGGTCTGGCGCGTCTGTGTTCCCTTCAGTTTCAGTGCGGTAGTGGCCATTCCGGGCAGGGTGTTCCGGACGTTGAGGAAGATGGCGGGATTAGAGAGGTCGAGCACCACCTCGGGATCATCCAGGAAATCGGGAAGGTCGTCGAGCATGATGGGGTCGGGGGCGTCGACTTCGCGGCGGACGGTTCCGGTCACCGATGCCACCGTCAGGTCGTGGGCAAATTCACCGTCGCCCCTTACCGACACTTCTTCGGGGATGAGGTCGGCATCGAGCAGATTGAGTTTGATGCGCTGGGTCTGAGGGTCGAGCATGGCGAGGAGTTCTGCAGGGTCCATCTGGTCGACAGTAGCCTGCAGCATCTTTTCGTCGGCTTCTGTCGACTCCACTCTCAAAGTGGTAAGGAGCCGGAAGCCGCCGTCAAACTTCAGTTCCCCACCCTCGGCACCGGGGGTAAAGGTAAAGTCGTTGCCGATGGTGACACCGTCGAACGATATCTCCACCTTTATGGGGCGCGAAGTGTCGATGGCTTCCCCCTTTCCCTCGAAGAGGGTGATGATGCCGCGGGTCTTGTCGAAGGGCACGGAATGGTTTTTCCCGTTATAGACCATATTTACACCTGTAAGGTGCAGGTCTTTCGGGAAGGTCAGTGTGGCATCGTCCATATGGACATGATGAAAAAAATCTGCCTCTCCGAAATCAATGTTCCGGATTTCAGCCACTATGATGTTTTCCTTCAGTTTCACCTCTTCAAGCGCAACGAGGTCGGTAGAGATATCGGTAGCGCGTACATCGTCAAAACTGAAATAGGCGTCATCCTTCTCCCCTAAAGGATATATGTAGGCATAGTCCTGGATGTCGACGCCGTAGGTTTTCTTTTCGCCGTCTTCAATGACAACTACCGAAATCCGTTGCGGTTTCGACGTCTCTTTCCGGTCGAACTCCAGTCCGACAACCGTCGAGAAAGGGGTGATGGTCGGCGAGTCGAAACGGATATCATCAATGCGAATGGGAGGGATGACGGTTCTGCCGCTCTGACGGACAGCAAAGATTCGGTCGCCTCCGGCAGGGTCGTCAATGAACTGCACCACGCCGTCCTCTTCAAGGTTCATGATATTCCGCAGGATGATATCGCCCGTGCTACAGAAAGGAAGGGATATATCGCCCCGCACTCCCAGCGTAAGGTCAACATCACTCAGGTCGTAGTTTTCGTCAATGCACGATGCGGCTGTTAAACCCGCAACAGCAATGAGCGCTGTGTGGATGAAAAACTTGTTGTTCATATGTTATGTTTTTGGATTGTCCTTGGAATTCTTCCTTCGTTTTGACTTTGTCTTCTTCCTCCTCGCTCGGTCAACAGCATAATTCATATCATTTCATCAGCGACGACAATAGTCATCACAGAATCAAACAATTCCGATTCCTACAGAAAGAATCCTCCTCATCATGCATCGTTTCTCCGGCGATTCTGTGGGCAAATATACAAACTTTCCTAAAAACATATCCCAAAGGACGAATAAATCCGTACTTTGGGACACATATCTCTATAAAAATGTAAAAAACGCGGGCTTCGCCTTGGTTTGGCTTCGCCCTCTTCCTCCTTGCATGGCATAGATTGAGCAAGCTCATCTCTACTCATGCTGCGTTCGTCAGTTCTATGCTCTGTTCATGCTTCGTTCGTCAGTACTGATGTCCAACCTACACGGCGCACCCACCCTCCCCCATACTCAAGGAATGAGGCCATTACCGGAAACAGCGTTATGGGAGGGAATGAGGTATGGAGGAGGGTCTAATCTCCACTTCCCATAATCAGGAAAATGGCGGGAATCTTTCCTAAATCCGGCAAGCCCGTCTGCTTCCACTCTTTTAGAGTGTGCGTCTTGATCCATTCGCTGTCGGTGGTAATTCCAGCCGCTACACAGAGACGGGTACGGGGAGAACAGGCATGGCAGATGTCGGCAAAGAGTTTGGCGTTGCGGTATGGCGTCTCAATGAAGAGTTGTGTCTGACGCTCGCTCACCGACCGCGCCTCGAGTGCCTTCAGACGCTTGGCACGCTGTGCGGCATCGATGGGCAGATAGCCATGGAAAGCAAAACTCTGACCGTTGAAGCCGCTCGCCATCACACTGAGCAGGATGCTTGAGGGCCCTACCAGCGGCACCACGTCAAGACCTTCGCGCTGGGCTATCGCCACCACGTCCGCCCCGGGGTCGGCCACCGCCGGACAGCCGGCTTCGGAGATTACGCCCACATCCTCGCCCCGTCGCAAAGGTTCGAGATACTGCGAAAAGCGGGCAGGGTCGGCATGCTTGCCCATTTCGTAAAAAGTCAGGGCATCGATATCGATGTCACGGTCAACGGCTTTAAGGAACCGGCGTGCCGTGCGGATTTCCTCCACGATGAAGTGGCGGCAACGGTGGATGACTTCGATGTTATAGGCGGGAATCACCTTGTCGATGGCTGTGGCACCGAGGGTGACAGGAATAAGATAGAGGGCTGCCATTGGGGAAAGCGGGAAAAGGACAGTAAATCGGTTCAGCGGAAAATCTGGGAAAACGTCCTGCGGTGACGCAGATAGTAATTCACCACAAGACTGGCATTGCAGCGTTCTGGGATGGAATCGGGTGTGGAGAGCCGCAGGTTCAGACTACGGTCGTCGTCGAAACCATGTTTCCATGCCTTGAAATCACGACGGGCACGCCACACAGCCTTGAAGTTGGGCACATCGCCTTTGGCAAGGAACTGCAGGGCGGCTACCCAATCGAGGAGGGTGCGACACCGCATCACATGCTGCAACTCGCCTTCGGGCAGGTTTTTATAGAGCATGGTGAGGTTGTTGCGGAAGTTGAGATAGGTCTTCCGGGGATTGTCCTGCGGAAGTGTCCCTCCCCCGACATGATAGACCGTGCTTTGCGGAATGCACACGATGCGCCGTCCCCTTGACCTCAGCCTCCAGCAGAAATCTATTTCCTCGTTGTGGGCGAAGAATCGGCCGTCAAGTCCTCCATGAACGTGCCAGTCAGAAGTGCGTACCATCAGCGCAGCACCTGTAGCCCAGAAGATATCAGCCACATCGTCATACTGACCATGGTCTTCTTCCGTCACGGCAAACACGCGACCGCGGCAAAAGGGATAGCCGTAACGGTCGATGTAGCCTCCGCAGGCACCGGCATATTCAAACCGGCAACGGTCATATGCCGCCATCACCTTGGGCTGGCAGGCGGCACAGTCGGCATGGGTTTCCATATAGTCATGCATCGGCTCAAGCCATCCCGGAGTCACCTCCACATCGGAATTGAGCAGCAGGTAATAGCCGTACCGTGGAGCAAGCCCCTTTTCCGACATATCGTGCAGTTGCGCAAAGGCCACGTTGTAGCCCTCGGCAAAACCGTGGTTCTTGTCGAACTTCAGCAGGCGAACCTGCGGAAATTCACGCTCCAGCATCTCCAGGGAGTCATCGTCCGAACCATTGTCGGCAACGATGACTTCGCCCAGTCCACGGCTGCATTCCACCACGCTGGGCAGGAACTTCCGCATCATCGCGCTTCCGTTCCAATTCAGTATCACAATGGCTATCATCGATTTCAAGCCTTTTTCGGGGTTTTCTTCAATAGGGAGATCCCTTTTAGGGGTGTTTCCCCTCATTAATATTATAATGCAACAATATTATAATGCAACGCTCAAAGCGGTGTGGCCTGGAGCGTTTCGCCGTCAGCGTCCAATTCGCCTAACCTTACGGAGCAAAGGCTGTCAGGCATTGCCGTTGCACCTTCGGCAAGCCGCACACGGATGTAATTGTCGGTCCATCCCAAAAGGGGCTGTCCCTCACGGGCATGTTCCCAAAGTACCATACGTTCCGTGCCGATGTAACGACGGTAATGTGCCAAACGTTTCTCCTCGGAGAGGGCAATGAGGCGACGGCTACGGTCGTGCTTTTCCTGAGGGGTCACCACGTGGGGTATTCCAAGGGCCTTCGTTCCGGGACGCTCAGAATAGCTGAACACATGGAGTTGTGAGATGTCGAGGCTTTCGATGAAACGGAAGGCATCTTCGAAGTATGCTTCCGTCTCGCCCCGCGTTCCCACAATGACGTCCACCCCGATGAATGCATCGGGCATGACGCTGCGTATGCGCTCCACCTTCCGGCGGAAGAGTGCAGTGTCGTAACGGCGGCGCATCAGCCGCAGCACATCGTCGCTGCCGGACTGCAGGGGGATGTGGAAATGGGGCATAAAGGCACGGCTGCCGGCACAGAAGTCAATGATTTCGTCGGTCAGGAGGTTTGGCTCGATGCTGGATATCCTGTAACGCTGGATACCCTCCACGGCATCCAGTGCACGGACCAGTCCGTAGAAACTCTCACCCGTTGAGTGTCCGAAGTCACCGATATTCACTCCGGTAATGACGATTTCGCGACCACCGTGGCGTGCCGCTTCCTCGGCCTGCTCCACCAACGACGCAATGCTGCCGTTGCGCGAGCGTCCGCGTGCTATGGGGATGGTGCAATAGGTGCAGTAGTAGTTGCAGCCGTCCTGCACCTTCAGAAAGTACCGTGTACGCTCGCCACGGGAACATGAGGGGACGAAGGTGCGTATGTCGGCCAGCGGCGAAGTGAATGCCAGTCCACCCTCCGTACCTGCCAATGCCTGCTCGAGGAGTTCCACTATCCTGCCCTTATGTTCCATGCCCACCACGAGTCCCACACCCTCGATGCGGGTAAGGACATCGGCTGCCAGCTGGGCGTAACACCCCATGACGGCTATCAGGGCTTGGGGATGTTGACGGTGGAGGCGGTTTATGGCATGCCGGCACTTGGCATCTGCCTCGCCGGTCACCGAACAGGTGTTGACAATGCAGAAGTCGGCCTGCTCTCCGTCGGCGGCATCCGTCACACCAAGTGCACAAAGGCGGTCGCGCAGGGAAGAGGTCTCGGCATAATTGAGCTTGCAGCCCAACGTCACATAGGCTGCCCTCTTATTATATAATATGGAGGAATGGAGATTCATGCCGCAAAGTTACGACAAAAGTCTACGTGCACAAAGCCCCCACATACGGAATTCGGCATTTCAGGCTTTTGGCGAAAAGGACAGCCGGTATTTGCAACGTATAAAACGCAAAAAATGTAAATGTTACAGCAAAACGCGTTTTTTTTCGCTGTTTCTCGAAAATTTTCATGAAAAATATTGCGGTGAGCAGGAAAAGGGCGTACCTTTGCAGCGTTTTAATACAGCAATTGATTGTTTTACACTTAAAATTATCCAAACAAAAATGAAGAAGCTTGTTTTCATGTTCGCAGCTTTCGCAGCTATCTCTTTCGCATCTTGTGGTTCCAAGACTGAGGCTCCCGTTGAGGCTAACGACAGCGACACCGTTGCACTTGACACTTGCGACACCGTTTGCGACACCGTTGCAACTGACACTGTAGCAGCCTAATCTACACAAGATCTCAGCTCGAATTTAGTTTCGGACATGGGCCGGATATCAGATATCATCGGCCAACTGAGAAAAATACGACCGATTGGACGAGAGTCCTGTCGGTCTATTTTTTTGCCGTCCCTCCTACATACAAGATAGGAGGAGCGTATCATCACCTCCACGACAACCGTAAAACGGATGCCGGAGAAAGGTGTCCGCCACACAGACTTTACGGATATCACCCTACCACCAGCCGACAACCATGAACACCAAAGCCAAAGGCTATATTTTGGGCATCATCGCTGCCGCCACGTACGGCATGAACCCTCTGTTTGCCTTGCCACTTTACGCCCACGGACTCGATGCCGACTCCGTGCTATTCTTCCGCTATCTCTTTGCCATTCCCATACTGGGTGCCATGCTCCGTATCCGGGGGCGCAACTTCCGCATCGGACGGCACCACATCCTGCCGCTCTTCGCCATGGGAATGCTCTTTGCCCTCTCGTCGCTCACCCTTTTCGGGAGTTACAACTATATGGACAGCGGCATTGCCTCCACCCTGCTCTTTGTCTATCCGGTAATGGTGGCGGCCATCATGACGCTGTTCTTCGGCGAACGACTTACCATCCAGAGCACGCTTTGCCTTGCCGGCACCATCGGCGGCATCCTGCTCCTCTATAAAGGCGATGGTACCGCCACGCTATCACTTACGGGTACCGTACTGGTGATGGCTTCCTCCCTATCCTACGCCATATATATCGTTGCTGTTAACCGTTCGCGCCTGCAACATATCCCGACATTGCAACTCACCTTTTACGTGACACTGTTCGGATGGATGCTCTTTGCCGTCCGTGCCATCCTGCACCATGGGGTCTGCCTACCGCCCGACGGACATGCCTACCTCTGGCTCTTCATGTTTGCCCTCGGACTGCTACCCACCGCCGTATCGCTCCTTTGCACCACCGCTGCCATACACTACATCGGCTCCACCCCCACCGCCATCCTCGGTGCCTTGGAGCCCGTCACCGCCATCGTTTTCGGGGTCACCGTCTTCGGTGAAGTCCTTACGCTGCGCGACGTGGCAGGCATCGTACTCATCATCACCGCCGTAAGCCTTGTCATCTGCGGTGCAAAGGGCATCCCTTCCATTCTCGTACGGCTGCGCAAGATGTTCCCAAGTATCCGACACCGCAAATCCTTCTGAACCCACAATGAAACCTGCATATTCCACCCTACCATACTCTTTGCTGATTGCCACACTGCTCACATCGCTGTTGCTGGCATGCCAGCCCGCCGCACACCTTTCGAAAACCGACCGCACAGCCATGCGCAGTGAGGCCGACAGTTTTCTGAAGCATATGCCCGAGGGTCTGCAACAACGGCAGACGGAGGCCATCCTGCAAGCCATCAACGGTGATAACTCTGCTCTCGAAAGCGTAAGGAATGCACGCAACGCCGCTCCCGAAATCTCTCCGAACGTCAATATGCGCATGCTGTCGCCCACACTGCGTCTCTACGAGCCGGCAGGAAGCGACGAAGGCCGGCAGAAGCCATTGCCGCTCCTCATCTATCTGCATGGCGGCGGATGGACCATCGGCAGTCTGAACAGTTGCGGACACTTCTGCGATCGCATGGTGGCTACCGGCCGGATGAAAGTGCTGGCAGCCGACTACAGACTGGCTCCAGAACACCCATTCCCTCAGGGACTTTCCGACTGTACGGCGGCTGTAGCCTATGCCCGCGAGCATGCTGAAGCCCTCGGCATCGACACCACACAGGTAAGTGTCGGAGGCGACAGTTCGGGCGGCAATCTCGCCATCGCTACAGCCCTTGCTCCGGAATGTCGCGGACGCATTGCAGCCCTGCTACTTTTCTACCCTGTCACCAAGGCCTTTCCCGACGGCTCCTCATCGTGGAATGCCTACGGCAACGGCTACGGACTGGACGCCGACATCATGGAGGCTTTCAACGCCTCGTACCTCGTGGGTGGTGCCGATGTCCGCGACCACCGCATCAGCCCGGGACTTGCTCCGGACTCCTTGCTCCGGCAGTTGCCCCCCACCCTCCTCATTGCTGCAGGGCGGGACATTCTTCGCGACCAGGGCAAAGCCTTTGCCCGACGGTTGCCACGGCAAGTCAGACGGATTGAATTTCCCGGAGCCGTACACCTTTTCATCACCGTGGCGGGGCAACCCACCGCCTTCAGACATGCCGTACGGCTCGCCACAGAATTCATAGAGACCCGGAAGGAGTTGTAAGTGAGGTGCAGCCTCCACTGCACTGCCCTATCCCGTCATATAAATAAATGTGCAGCCCCCAAGTTGGCCGGCTGGCCATAGGGGGGAAAATGTTGAACAGACATGAACGGAACGTCTCAGGCGATGACGTGCTTCTTGTGGTAGTTCTCACGGAATTCCGTGGGAGTGCATCCCTTACGCTTTTTGAAGATGCGGTTGAAATTGCTGATATTGTTGAACCCGCAGGCATAGCACACCTCAATGATAGCCATAGTGCTGTCGGCCAGCAGACGAGAGGCATTCCCCAGGCGCACGTCAATAATGTATTCGGCAATGCTCTTCCCCGTACGAATCTTGAAGAAACGGCTGAAGGCTGTAGGGGTCATCGAGGCCAGTTCCGCCAGGGTGTTCAGACGGATTTCCTCGCGGAAATTTGTATCGATATACTCCTTGACACGCCGCACCCTGCGGCTGTCGACCACATTTTCGGTACGTGCAAAAGCGCTGGTGGCAAGCAGATGATAGTCGGACGACTGCGACAGTTCATAGAGGAGCTCAAGGAACTTCATCACACTGTTGAAACCCGGTTCCATGTTCACCAGTTCATTGAGGCGCCCATAGACGTGCATGATGGCTTCCATATTGAATCTGATGCCCGTGGCGGCATGCTGGAGCATGAGGGCAATGGGTTGCAGAAACGTCTTGGCAAGCAAAGATTCCGAAAGGAAACTCTTTGAGAAATGAATGGTAATTTCGCGGATATCGTCGGATGTGCATTCATACTGTTCCCATACATGCTCTATGCCGCTGCCAAGAAGCACAAGGTCGTAATCCCCGATAACCTCTATACTGTCGCCGACAATACGACGGTTGCCCTTGCCATGTTCCACAAAGTTCAGTTCGTATTCCTCATGCTTGTGCAGAGGATAGGTGTGTTGTTTCTTGTGACGCTCCACGAGATGGTAGCAATCACGCTCAGTGAGTTGCGTGATTTCAGTGATGACGTCATTCATATTGCATTAGAATATAAGGTTATGTTTCCGTGTGCTTTTTCCGGTTGGGGGCATGCTCTACAAGCAGTCTGACTTGCACCGAGCCCGTGTTCGGACCGTTACAGAGAGGAGGCCTTTGAATTCCCCAAGGCATTCCGGTCAGTAAAGGCGTATTTCCTGCCGCCCGAGTCCCTCACCCCATACGGTAAGCGTGGAAGCAGCGGCAGCATCCGTTTTATGTAAGGCTTGGACATTCCGGCCTTTCATCAGCAGCAGTATCTGTGCCTTGCCGTTGAACGCCGGCACACAGCCTTGGCGTGCCGATTGGCATGGACTGACATTATGGTGCGAAGGGGAACCGTTGCCAGAGCCCAGCAAGCGGACATCGTCCCCGCCCTCAAGCGTAAAGTGCAGGGTGTCGCATGCGGTGGGGGCAGGCCGGCCTTTGGCATCGAAAAGGCTGACGTTCACCACACAGACATCCTCGCAGGCCTGGACATCGCAACGGAAAGCGGCGGCCTTTCCTGCGGTAACCGCCTCGTCGGTGGCCATGCGGCGGCCACGGACATCATACCCCACCGCCCGCAGACGGCCCGGACGATAGACGGTCCGCCACTCGAGGTGCCCGTAACGGGGCATCGCCTTACGGCCAAGTGTACGGCCGTCAAGGAAAAGTTCCACCTCGGCAGCGTTGCCGTACACCCACACACGCACGCTGTCGCCCTCGCAACCGTCAAGCGACCAATGCGGCAACAGGTGGACAATCGGTTCGGAAGTCCACCATGCACGCAGGTAGTAGGCTTCGTCCTTCGGGAAACCGCAATAGTCGAGGATGCCGAATTCCGAACTTACCGCAGGCCACTTCAGCGGATTGGGCTCACCGCCATAGTCGAAACCCGTCCAGAAGCAGCATCCCGCCGCCCACGGACGTGTGGCATAGAACCCCCATCCGCGCTCGATGCGGTTGAGCATGCCGTCCTTTTCGTCGGGAATACGGTTGAGGGAAGCCATCATGCTGCCATCAGAGGCGTCAGCATATATGCCGCGCGTTCCGCACCCGGTGGTCTCTTCCGAGCCGAAGCATTTTCTGCCGGGATATTGTCCACGGAGTTCCTCCACGGGATTCTGCATGATGTAGTTGTATCCTGCCACGTCCACCGGCACTTCCACCGTCGGTCCGCTACTGGTGGCAAAGGTTACCGCCCGCGAAGAGTCCACACTGTGGCACACGTCTGTCAGCGTTCGGGCAATGCCCTCGCCACGGGGGTCCCACTCGATGCCCCATTCCTCGTTACCGACGCTCCAAAGCACAACGCTGGGATGACAGCGGTGACGACGAATCATGGTTTGCAATACATGCAACTGCGGAGCGGAGACTCCCGCCAGACGGTTCTCGTCAACAACCATGATGCCCAACGAATCGCACATGTCGAGCACGGCGTCGGGAGCGGGATGATGCGACGAGCGGTAGGTGTTCACGCCCATGGCCTTGAGTTGCCGCAGACGCCACAGATGAAGCCCATCGGGGACAGCCACTCCCACTCCGGCATGGTCCTGATGCATGTTCACGCCCTGTATCTTCAGAACTTTTCCGTTAAGGAGCAGCCCACGGTCTGCATCGAACACCACCTGGCGTATGCCGTAACGGTGGCGCACCACATCACCGGCCATCGTTCCGGACGATACCACCGTCCTACACTCCACAGTATAGAGATAAGGGTCGTTGGGACACCACCGGTGTTCGGCTTTCCACGATGTTTCCGCCGTAAACTCCACCACCTTCTGCGGTGCCATGCACGCGGAAGCGCTGCGTGCCGTAGCCACCGTGTGGCCTTCAGCGTCAAGGATGCGCCATTCCACCCCCACCACCGCGGCATCGTGCGCGGCATTGCGTACCTCTGCTGCCAGACGCAGGGCGCGAAAACTGCCGTCGGCATGGAAATCGGCCACCATATCATGGCCATCGCTGACGAAATGCAGGGCCGGACGCACATCCAGCCACGCTCTACGGTAGATGCCGGCACCTTCGTAGTACCACCCTTCTTCCATCGAGGCATCGGCACGCACCGTCACCACATTCGTCCCTTCGGCGTTCAGATAGTCCGTGATGTCATATTCCTGGGGCAGGTATCCGCTTTCCTCACCACCACAGTAGAAACCGTTCACCCATACGCGGCTATCGCGGAAGATTCCCCCGAAACACAGCGCCACATTCCGGCCACGAAGAGAGTCGGGAATCTCGAACGTCCGGCGATACCATCCCACACTCGTCGCCGGATATTGCCACCCCACGGTGCGGTAACCGTGCGAATGGCTTGCCTCTGGTGCATAGGGCTGCTGAGCGGCATAGTCGTGCGGAAGGTCCACACGTTCCCACCCGCTGTCATCAAACTTCTGGCTGTACGGACCGGCATTGTGGATGGAGGCCGCTTTTGTCAGATAGTTGAAATACTCCGTCCCACAGCCGAAATCGCTGCGGACATCGGTAGCGTGACCATAGGCAAAACGCCAGCCGGCATTGAGGTCGACAATCGTGCGTTGGCCTATACCCGCCAAAGGAACAAAAATAAAAAGGAAAGCGAAGAGGAGACGTGGCATGCCGTGACACATATTATTATATTATAGGAGTGTTCTACAAATTAGCCAGAGGCGGGTTTTACTATCTCACGCAGAGTTGGGCTTTATGCTGTAAACATGCGCACTACGGGCTATGTAAGTATTTACAGAACAGAGAAATACAGGCAGAGGCATATATCGCCCAAGCATAAGGAGACACCCTAAAACGAACAACAAAAAACAATTTGTCTGGCCCTTCTTTTCGTTTTGCAGCATCCCGACAGGTGGAATATCCGACTTGGGCAAGTGTTTTGAGCACATTGTTTCCCCTCACGTTTGGATATCCATGAAGACCTTGTGCTGCAGATTATATAGCGAAGAGGCCACAGGTGCACTATGGCTGCAAACACATGTTTTTCAGCGCAAATATACGTAGAAAATTCATAAAATGCAAAAAAAGTACACCGTTATTTCCGTACTTTGCATTTATTTCTTCCTCTTTTATTCTACCGGAGAATGGAAAAAGAAACTATCAAAAACAGTGATTTCGAAACAACAATCCGTGTTTTTGTCGAAAACGCAGAATATTTTGCACACTTTTTTGCTGTTTTTTTATAATTTTGTCGCAAAATTGTCCTTTCGGAACCATACAAAAACCAATCAGAACTAAACTCTTATATATTATTATCACCCACAAACCTATGAAGAAATTTTACGTTTTCCTCTGTACAGCATTGTTGGGAATCGTCTTCCCCGCAGTACTTCGCGCAGCAACGGTGAACATCGTCATCGATGATCCCACGCGCGTGTTTGTTGAAATGAACTACACCCCCGTCGAAGGCCTTGTGGCCGGAAGCAACACCATTGATGTACCCGAATACACTCCTGTATACATCA
Source organism: Bacteroidales bacterium (assembly GCA_004555055.1). Lineage (GTDB taxonomy): Bacteria > Bacteroidota > Bacteroidia > Bacteroidales > Bacteroidaceae > Alloprevotella. Next base: position 14,766 of record SFJN01000008.1, read on the forward strand.
AGGCAAACGATGGCAGTTTCCTGCTCAGCGTTGTTCGCGAATCGACCGCTTCCAATGAGTACATCTACAGCTTCACCTCCTGCTACCTCAGCATCAGCACCGACGAAACCTTCACCGTCACCTCCGCACTTGCCGACGATGTCCGCGATGCTTCGTGCACCATCACCGTCGACCATGCCGCCGACGTTGTCGTACAGCGTACCGGAACCTATACGAACGTGAACCTCGTAGACGGTGAGAACACTGTCAAGTTCATGAGCGATCAGGAAACCATGCTCTACATCTATCCCGCAGTCTACGGCAATTCGCTCTATAAGGTTACCCTGAACGGCGAAAGCCAGATGGCGCAGAACGGACAGTACTACCTCGGCATCAAGGACGGCGACAAGCTGGAAATCCTCAGCGAATTCCCCGATATCACCTGCCCTGTCACTTTCTCCTATGCCAACGACGAGTCGAAGGAATTCTTCTCAAGCGTCAAGCTTGACGGTGTGGAAGTGGAGAACTTCAACGACGGTTTCGATGCCAAGGCCGGACAGACCGTTTCGCTTACCGGACGCATCAACGACTTCAAGCTCAACGACTTCAGCATCAACGGCACGCACCTGAGCATGTGGTCTGACTATTCGTTCACAGTAACCGAAAAGACTGAGATTTACATCGATGCCACCAAGTATGGAGTCGTAAAAGCCTACTTTACTGTCGACACCCCCGAAGCCGTAACCGTTTACCGCGGATATGTCTACAACAACGACATTGTAGAGGTGACAGCCGGAGAGAATGTCATTGAACTCAGCACCAACAATGCCATCCTGCAGGTAATGCCTACCAACGACTATTACATCACCTCCATCACGGCCAACGATGTTACTCCCGACAAGGACTACAACGGTGCCTACACCATCAGCGTGGAGGAAGGCATGAAGATCAACGTAGAGACCGCTGCCGTGGTACGCGACCAGACCGCCATGCTCTATGTCGACGATGCCACCCTGCCCTATTACCTCTGCTTCACTCCCTCGCGCGGACAGGAAATCATCCTGAACTCCGGCAATACCGAACTCCAGTTCAGCGAGGCCGAAAATCCCTTCACCCTCTCGTACTACGGCTCGCCCGTCGGTCTGGTATACGTTAACGGTGAGAAAGTATCTCCGGCATATGAAGGCGGAAGCTACTACACCTTCTCCCTCAAGGACAAGGATGCCGTACGCATGTACTTTGCTGCCGAACCTGCAAGCTACAACGTCACCTTCACCGTTAACGACGACTTCACAGGTGAATTCTCCGTCCTCACCGACAACATCCATCCCGAAAGCGCATGGGCCGAAGGCCTGAAGGTACTCGACGGTACCCGTCTGGCAGTGGTTCCCGGCGCAGGATCCTCCATCAAGGTCTTCATCAACGATACGGAAGTGGAAGCTGTGAACGGAGAATATGCCACCGAAATCACCGCCGACACCCAGATTCGCGTTGAAAACGGTGTGCCGGTAGGCATCAACCACATCACCGAAACCCAGAATAACACCGTCTACAGCCTTGACGGACGCCGCATGAACAACCGTAACCTCCACAGCGGCATCTACGTCAAGAACGGAAAGAAAGTCATCGTAGACTGACAGACATGCCCCAACTCTTTTAGGTATTAGAATTACAGGTGGTATTACCGTTTTTTCCTTGCAGCAATGCACCATTAACAGGAAATGGACGATAATACCACCTTCTTGTCTGTTTTTGAAATCCCCACCCCATGAAATATCCCCTTTTATCCCTTTTCCTGCTCCCCGCCTCGCTATGGTTTGCCCCCGACGCCATAGCCCAGGACAAGATGGACCTTGGCAGCCGTGCGCGCCTGCGTACCCTCCGGCTCGATGCCCGTCAGCACGACAACGCCTGCTACCAGGCCAAGGCCCGCGGAATGCGGCGCATGCCTGCCGCTACATCACAGGAGGTGCTGGCGATGGCGCGCATCTCCGACAGCAATGCCGCATCCCTACTCGAGGCTGCTGGTGCACGGATACTCTTCCAGCGCGAAAACTTTGTCTGCATCGCCATTCCCCTCCATGCCGTGGAGCAGATTGCCGCCATTCCCGCGGTAGAACGCCTGCAACTCTCCTCCGATGTCCGTGCCCACATGCAATGGGCCAGGGCAGCATCGGGCGTCAACGATCTGCATCAGGGCGTCGGACTGGAACGCCCCTACACCGGAAAGGGCGTCATCTGCGGCATCGTCGACTCCGGCATGGACCCTAACCACATCAATTTCCTCGATGCCGACGGCAATCCACGCGTGAAGATGCTGGCACATCTGCAATATAACCAGAACGCCACCACGGATGAGGAACTCATCAAGACAAAGTTCTACGACGCCACCACCATCAACCGCTTCACCACCGACAGCAAGACCACCTTCCATGGCACCCACACCATGGGCATCATGGCAGGAAGTTACAACGGTCCGGCCGTTGTGGCACAACAGACTGCCGACGGCGAGGTGAGCGTAACGACCGACATGCCGTGCCCATTCTATGGTGTCGCCACGGAATCCGACATCGCCGCCGCTGCCTGCGGCATGCTTGCCGACATGTTCATCGCCTATGGCACCGACTTCATCATCCAATATGCCGAGGAGATGCAGCAGCCGTATGTCATCAACATCTCCCTCGGCAGCAACACCGGTCCCCACGACGGAAGCAGTGTCATCGGACAGTTCTTCGACCTCTGTGCCGAACAGGCAGGGGCCATCATCTGCGTATCTTCGGGCAATGAGGGCGACATGAAGATTGCCGCCACAAAGACACTCACAGCCGAGGACACGGAACTCAAGACGTTTCTCGAAGGCTACACCCTCGACTTTCAGAACCGTACGGCCTACGCCCGTCAAGGCAGTGTCACCATCTACAGCAACGATGACACGCCCTTCGACATCCAGGCCGTCATCTACAACAAAAAGCGCGGCACCATCGCCAAACGCTACTCCATCACCATTGACGAAACCACACAGCAGACCGGGAAATACTGGGTCAGCTCAGCCGACTACAAGGAGGAGGATACGGACATCATCGAGACCACCTTCGGTCGCTATTTCGAGGGAGCTATCGGACTGGGATGGAACATCGACCCCGACAACGGACGCTTCTACGCCATTGTCGACTACACCGCCATCAACGATGCAGAGAACAATGCCGACGGGAACTATGCCATCGGATTCATCGTCAACGGCCACGAAGGGCAACTCCTGAATGCGTACTGCGACGGTACGTTCTCCTACCTCTCGAACAACGGACTCGAAGACTGGGACGACGGTTCGTGCAACGGTTCCATCAACGACCTGGCGTGCAGCCGCAGCGTCATTGCCGTAGGCTCCTACAACACCGCCAGCCAATGGGCCAGCGTCGACGGATATGCCTATAAACCCATGTGGGAACTCCCCGAAGGCGACATCACGCACTTTACATCTTACGGCACCCTCAACGACGGCCGCAACCTGCCGCTCATCTGTGCCCCGGGAGCAACCGTCATGTCGTCAACCAATTCCTACTACATCACCTCCACCGACGGCTCTACCTGCGGCGCCATCGCCAAAAACGCCGAGGGAACACAGTACTTCTGGGAGGCTTCGTCCGGCACTTCCATGGCTTCGCCTTATGTTGCGGGCACCATTGCCCTCTGGCTCGAGGCCGACCCCACCCTTACCCTCGACGATGTCCGCGAAATCCTCACCACCACCGCCATCCGCGACGAGGCAGTGCTGAAGGCTGACCCCGTACAGGCGGGAGCCGGAAAACTCGATGCATATGCCGGACTGAAGGAAGTGCTCCGCCGGCGCGGTACCGATGGCATCGCCGCCGTTACAGTGCAGGACAAGGGTCTGTTGGTACACCAGACTGCCGAAAAGATGCTGGAAGTCTTTCTTGCCGGAGCCGAAAGCCTAAACGTGAGTATCATTGACATGGCGGGAAAGACTGTCAGATGCCAGCACACTGCCGACACCGACCAGGCCATCCTCGACATCCACGGAATCCTCCCGGGAACCTATATCATCGTAGCAAACGGACAGCGCACCAAGTGCATCATCCCATAAACAAATCGTATAGTCCCCTATAAGACATGCATACAGAAAAATTGTTTCCACGCCTCCTTTCCCTGTGCCTCATCTTCATTACGGCATCACTGGGAAGCATGGCTCAGAGCACACAACCGTTGATTGCGGAATTCCGGACATCGGCTTACGACACCGACGGCGAAAGCAACAGCATACAGTTGACCATCGGCGGCATTGCCGAGAGCGAATACATCGACATCGACTGCGGATTCGGCACCGAAGAACATGAAGTCGTCCCAGCAACCTATGATTCCGAGAACGAGGAATGGCAAGGAACGACCGTCACCCTCAACGTTTCGGCTGAAGGCATGGTACGCATCTACGGCAATGCCGAAAACATCCAGGTTATCGACGCACACGGATGTATGTTCCGCGAGATTGACATTGAGCGGCTCAGCAACTTGACCATCCTCGACCTCAGCCACAACGAGCTCGAACGCCTTGACCTTACCGCGCTCACCGCGCTTCAGGCACTCTATCTCAACGACAACCCCTTCAATATCGAACCGCTGAAGGTGGGCACCCCAAAGAACAACCTCACCATCCTCGACCTCGGACAGATCGACCACCTCAACCAAAGTTTCAACCTCTCGGACTACCCTTCGATTGTGGCCTTCGACGCCTGGAGCTGCCACGACCTGCACGCCCTCGACCCCTCGGGATGCCCTTACCTGCGGAAGATTTCCATCGATTCCACACCGGTCAGCAGCCTCAGCGTCGCAGATAACCCCCTGCTCACCATCCTTAACATCTCCGACACCGGCATACGCCATATCGACATCTCGCAGAACGCCGAACTCCAGCAGTTCTACTGCGACCACCTCTCCGGAACGGTCAATGCCGGCGTACGCCTTGAGCACCTCGATGTGACGAACAACCCCAACCTCATCTACCTTTTTGCTGCCGGAAACGGACTTACAAGCATCGATGTCTCCCACAACCCGTATCTGATGGGACTCTACGTTTCGAACAACAAGCTGAAGACCATCGACATCTCGCAGAACACCTATCTGCAGTCCCTCGTCATCCGGCGCAACAGCTTTGACTTCGCCACCCTCCCCACCCCCGACCCCACATGGGTGGAATACGACTATATCCAGAACAACATGCCCGTCGACCGCAGTTACAAGGTGGGCGATGTCATCGACCTTTCCGGACGCGTCCTGCGCGAGGGTACCGAAACCACCTGTGCCGTATACCGTCTCTCGGATACAGACCCCTCGGTGTTCGAGGAACTCGGCGACGACTTCTACACCTACGACGACGGACGCATCACCCTGCACCGCGCCATCAGCGACAGCGTCTACATCGCTTTTGCCAACTCCCTCTTCCCGGAATTTTCCCTCGACGGACTGCCCTTGCGCACCACCAAGTTTGTGGTGAAGAGCGCCGAAGACTATGGTCAGCCCATACGCACCCTCAGTTTCACCGCCGAAAGCGGCAAGGATATGGCCTTCAAGGTGGGTATGCGCGAGGCTTCTGCAACCGAACCCCGCACCTTCTATGTCGACCTTGGCGACGGAAACCGCACGCCCTACTCTGCTACAAGCGAGAGTCTGCCGGACGCCATCACCGTCAGTGTCACACCTGCGGGCACCGTCACGCTCTATGTCCCCGAGGGCGAGGACCTCACGGCATTTGCCATCGAGGGGCATCCGCTGAAGGACATCGACCTCACACCGGCACACATGCTGTCCGAACTCTCCCTTAAGGAGACGGCACTCACAGGCATCGACCTCTCGTGGAACCGTATGCTCACACGTCTGGAAATGACCGGCAACAGCCTCGATTCGCTGAATCTGCGTGGTGTGAACGACGCCTTTCAGAAGAATCTGCTGGCCGACATCTCCATCCCTTCAAACGGCATCTCCAACCTGACCATGGTCGACAACTACGGCGTACACCATCTTAACCTTGCCGGAAACCATCTGACGGAACTCTCCATGCGCGATACCGACAACATGGAAACGCTCGACCTCAGCGGAAATGCCCTGTCTTCGCTCAACCTTTCGTACTGCGAACGCCTCGTCAGCGCCCGACTTTCCGGCAACTGCCTCACGGACATTGTCATGCCTGCCGACGTCACCAGCCTCGACGAACTTGACATCAGGGGCAACCGTTTCCGCTTCGCCACCCTCCCCTTTGAGGCCGCCGACTTCCGCGGCACCACCTACCTCTATGCCGACCAGCAGCCCATCACCGTCGGCAACAAGGGCATCGGCATGGACCTCAGCGGCGAGCGTTACGGCAACGAAGGCGAAACCGTCATCAAGGTCCACCGCGCTGACGGCACACTCCTGAATGCCGGCACCGACTACACGCTCACCGACGGCAAGATCAGGCTCGACGATGCCCTCATCGGACAGGAAGTCTACGCTACGCTGCAACATCCCGCATTCCCCGAACTCACGCTTTGCACCACCGTCATGCAAATGGCGGGCATGCCCACACACCTGCTCGGCGAATTCGATGTCACCACCTCCAGCCCCGCCACACTCATCCTGCGCTCCGACATTGCCGAGGCAAACGTCTGCATCGACTGGTCGGGCGAAGGTTTCGACCTGCAGAACTACACCGTGGGCGACATGCCGACCACCTTCGAGATTACTCCCCAGGCCGGACGTACGGCAAAGGTGTGGTCATACGAGGAGGATGACCACCTCACCGTCTTCAGCATCCGCAATGTGGGAATGAGCCGTATGGACCTCAGCCCCATGAAGCATCTCATTGCTCTTACCGTCATCTCGGCGGGGCTGTCGGACATCACACTGCCCGAATCGCCCGAACTCTTCGAGATGAACCTCGAGGACAATAACTTCTCGGACATCGACCTCACCCAGTATCCGCACCTCTCGTACCTCGGACTGACCGACAACCGGCTCACCACGTTCGATGCGTCGAAGTATCCCAACCTCGGACTCCTCTCCATCAGCCGCAACCAACTCTCGGAAATCCACTTCGACAACCCGCAACTCTGGTCGCTCGACCTTGCCGGAAACAACCTCGAGGAGGTCGACCTTACCCGTCTGCCGGAACTCTACCAGTGCGGTCTTTCAGAGAACAGACTCTCGCAGCTCGACCTCTCCGGCAACACCGGACTGCGCATCCTCTTCCTCGACCACAACCGCTTCACCTTCGCCACCCTCCCCTTGCCTTCGGCATTCCAGCTCTACACCTATGCCGGACAGGAGGCTCTGAACCCGAATTTCGTCAACGGCATCTCCGACCTCTCGGCCACCGCTGCCGCTGCCGACGGCACACCCACCACCTTCCGGTGGTTCATCGGCGAACCCTACTACGACGAATACGACGAACTTACCGGCGAGGAACTCATCACCGACGAGGAATTCAATACCGAAGACGGTGTAACGTCCTTCTACAAAACGCTCGACGGCGTGGTGGGCGCACTCACCAACGACGCCCTGCCCGGACTCGTCCTGCTGACCGAAGAATTCGACGTCACCTCCACCGTCGGCATCGATGTCCTCACCGTCGACCCGCAGGCTGCCGTCAGCGGCATTTACACCACCGACGGACGGCGTTCCGGAACCGACGGCCACGGCATCCGCATCTACCGCACGACGGACGGCACTTCGCTGAAGGTGCTCCGCTAAACGCACGTCTTGCGACTCCCTGAATCCTATGGGGCTCCTGCCGGATTTCCGGTGGGAGCCCCATCTCTTTTTGCCCCAAGCCACAAAAGCAAGAGGCCGTTGCCAGCGCTACGAAGAGTGTCATATTTCACATATTTTGACTTCTTTTTCATCAAAAACGCAGATTTCCACCTTGATTATATATACATTATACATAAAAGTCGCTAAATTTGCCACACAATCAACATATCTAAACAGAAAAAGCATGAAACATTTCTACATTTTTGCTTCCATGTTGGCAGCCGCCCTTACCGTTCAGGCCCAGCAATCCTACGACATCCGCCTCACCCAACTTGCTTCGGAAGACGAAGCCGAAATTGAGGAGTTCACCTACAACAGCCGTGGACTGATGGAAACCCGTTCGTACGTCAACTATCTGGCATCGCTCTATCTCATCGATACCAACACCTACAACGAACTGGGACAGCTCGTAAGCATCAGCACCAAGCAGGACCTTTCCTATTCGTACGACCCTGACCAGATGATCCCCATCTACCGCATCGACTACCAGTACGACGAGGAAGGTCGCATCATCATGCGCGAGAACGCCAATGCCGACAACGGCGAGATGATTCCCAGCGCACGTATCATCTACACCTACAACGACAATGGACAGATGGTGCGCGAGGACACCTATTGGGCCGACGAACTTGATGCCCCCTTCTACTATGTGCTGAAGTCATACAACAGCCGCGGACAACTCACCAAGGAAGTGGAATACCAGCAGGACTGGGCCGTAAGGGACATCTACAACATGATGGGACAGATCCTTTACGACTACAACACCGACGGCACCCTTGCCAAGCGCACAAGCTACTATGTGGCCAACACCGCATATCCCGAAGAGAGCCTTACCCTCTCCAACTCCGAGCGCTATACCTTTGAGGACGGCGACATCGTCTCCTTCGACCTCCTCTCCGCCACCGGTTTCGTCAACTCCCGCATCACCTTCACCTACGACACCTCTGTTTCCGCCGACCGCATCTACTATCCCTATACTCCCGAGAACAGCATCTCGTACATCGAGCTCTGCAAGCACAAGCGCCTCACCGAGGATGTATGGGCCAGCGACATCAATACCGGTGAACTCACCTTCTCCCACACCTTCAACTACAGTTACGAGGAGAATCCCGACGGCATCCATCAGGTCATCGGTGACAACCGCCCCATGACACTGAACTACAACGGCCAGTCGCGCGAACTCAATGTGAACGGTGCCGCCATCGGAGCGAATGTCCGCGTGGTGAACGCCGCCGGACAGACCGTGAAGATGACCGACGTAAATGCCGACAGCCGCATCGACCTCTCCGGACTTGCCGCCGGCACCTACATCGCCGTCATGCACAAGCCCGGATGCTCGCCCACCGCACAGAAGTTCATCGTACGCTAAGTCCACAGCCTGCTTCACGGCCTCTGCCGTGAAAGCACCCCATAAGCCCAACCGTCCCCATCGGCTTCCTCAGCCGGTGGGGACGGTTGTTTTTTCTCCGTACACTGCCCTGCATGGACAAACGGACGATATGGGGATTGGGGAAAGGACGTGCAAGGGGGGGGCAGATGCGGCCATGCAGCTCCAGCACCCTACCTACCGTATTTTGCAATTACCTTATCCAGCTGTCCTGCATAGTAGAACGGAAGATTGACCAGCCGGAAAGGCTTTTTCTCGGGCGCCGGTGTCTGGGCATCCTGTACCGACAGCGGCCCGCTCCAGACCCTGACAGCCACCACAGGACGGTCGCTTTGGTTCACAAAAACATGCAACGAACGAAGATGGGAGTTCGTACCGGCCTTTACCTCGATGGGAATGATGTCAGTCCCCTCCTGCCAAACGAAATCCACCTCTGCGGTTGCCCCCTTCTTGTCCCTTATCCAGAAATACTGCCGCTCACGATAATGCCTGTCGAGCACTGTCCGCAATTCCTGCGCCACAATCTGTTCTGCCGCCTTGCCCCGCCAGGTGTCCAGCAGCTCCTTATGCCGGAGATACTCCAACTGGATACCTGCCAGAAAGTTGGTCAGACCACTGTCCACCATAATGAGTTTTGGAGCCCGTCGGGTAGCTGGCAGTGCCGGTGCCGATGTGGAGGTGATGGGATAGTCAAGCGACAACAGATAGGCCCTTTCCAGCAAGTCCATGCCATCATGCACCTGCGTGGAGGTGTAGCTGCTGTTACCGAATCCGGAGAACGTAATGGTTTCGGCGGCCGAAAGCCATGCGGTTCCCAAAATATGTCTCAATATCTTCACCTGTTCGGTATTTCCGGCAAATTTCTCCGCATCTTCATTGTAGCCCTTTAGCAAAGAACTGTATATCGGTGCGAGCCTTTCCACGTCCTGATGCTCAAGATATGTGCTTACAGCCTCCGGCATGCCACCGACAAGCGCATACTTGTTGAAGAGCGAAATCATCTCCTCATGCATGAATTCGGGGACGGAAACGTCACGAAGCATATCAGCCCACCGGGCACCCTCTTTGGCATTGACAAATTCCACGAACGAACAGGGGCGCAGAGTCAGGTATTCCACACGGCCTACAGGGAATGAAACATGCTGCTTCATCAGGCTGTGCAGACGGCTACCGGCAGCTATCACATACACCCATGGCAGTTCCTCGTAGAAATAGCGCAGCATAGCCACCGCCTTCGGCTCTTCCTGTATCTCGTCAATAAACAGAAGGACCGACCTGCGCTTGTCTTGAACGATATGGTGCTTCAGACAGAGATACTGCCAGACATCATTGACATTGCTGAAACGTCGGAATATCCCTGCGTCATCCTTTTCCAGATTCAGCGATATAAACGAGTCGAATTCTTTTCCGAATTCCCTCACCAGCGTGGTCTTTCCCACCTGCCGTGCTCCTCGGAGCACGAGGGGTTTGCGATGGGGATTGTCCCGCCACCGTTGCATTTGTTGTATCAGATCTCTTGCAAACATATCATACACAGGCTATTATGCCGGCACAAAATTACGCATTTTTTCTAAAACATAGGCAACTTTCGACCAAAATCTTTCTAAAACATAGGCAACATTCACCCAAAATCTTTCTAAAACATAGGCAACACACTCCAAAACACTTTCTAAAAAAAGTTTTGTAAAAATCTCCTACATTTCCTACATCCGTACCCACAACCTCCTGTATTTACGGGGCCTTTCGGGTGAAGGATAGGGTGTAGGATGCGTGTTTGGAAACTACACCAACGGGGAATTTTGGTGTAGGATTGGTGTTCGCAACCGCAGTTTGGCATCAAAAACGGGGCGGAAAATGCGAAATGTGAGGGAGATGAGGGTCGGAAACTGCACACAAACTCCGAGTTTGCGATAGGATGCCGGATGCTGAAGGTGTGCCAATGCCCCCGAAAACAGCGGCAAAGGGATGTTTTGGGGGCTTTTTCTTTGTGTTTTTATGCAAAACTGCGGCACGGCGTGTCAGTTCCTCCAGGGCAACTGCGGTGTTTGTCGCCTTTTTTTGATAATTTTGCTGCCTGAACAAGCAGGCAGATGAGGTAAACATCATTGTGGTTTGTTGTTTGCACCCTCTCTTTAGGTCAACTGCCTGCCCGAAAAAACAACGAAAAACCAAAAAGAACCGGAATACTATGGCGAAGAAAGCAAAAGCAGTAAAAGAGAAGTCCATCGAAGACCGTATATGGGACAGTGCGAACAAGTTGCGTGGAAATCTTACGGCTTCGGAATATCAGAATGTGGTGTTGGGACTCGTTTTTCTGAAATATATCAGCGACTGCTTCGATAAGCGTTACAACGAGCTTGTGGAAGAGGGTGAAGGCTTTGAGGAAGACCGCGACGAATATACTGCCGAAAACGTTTTTTGGGTGCCGCAGGATGCCCGGTGGAAGAACATTGCCAGCATGGCGCACAGCCCGAAGATTGGACAGGTCATCGACCATGCACTCGAAGAGATTGGGAAGGAGAATCCCAAGCTCAAGAAGGTGATGCCCAATAACTATTCCCGTCCGGAAATCGACAAGATCCGTCTGGGCGAGGTGGTGGAGATTTTCGACAACATGGACATGCACGCCCATGGCGAGGGCATCGACCTCTTCGGCCGTGTCTACGAATACTGCCTGCAGAACTTTGCCGCCGAGACCCAGTCGTCGGGCGGTGAGTTCTATACGCCATCGTGCATTGTGCGTACCATCGTCGAGGTGCTCCAGCCTTTCGAGGGGCGTGTCTACGACCCAGCCTGCGGTTCGGGCGGCATGTTCGTCCAGAGCGCCAAGTTTGTGCAGCAGCATCAGGGCAACCTCCGCAAGGTCAACATCTTCGGTCAGGAGTTCAACGCCAACACCTGGAAGATGGCCCATATGAACCTTGCCATCCGCGGTTTGGATGCCGACCTGGGTGAAAGCTGGGGCGACTCGTTCGGCGACGACAAGCACGCCAACGAGAAGTTCGACTTCATCATGGCCAATCCTCCCTTCAACATGAGCGAATGGGGGAGCAAGCGTCTGGCCGATGATGTACGTTGGAAGTATGGCGTACCGCCCGAGAGCAATGCCAACTATGCGTGGATTCAGCATATGGTGCATCACCTTTCGCCCACAGGCCGCATCGGCCTTGTGCTTGCCAACGGTTCGCTGACGACCACCACCGGTGGAGAGGGCGAAATCCGCAAGCGTCTGATAGAGGCCGACCTGGTGGAAGGCATTGTCGCCATGCCCAATCAGCTGTTCTACAACGTGTCGATTCCGGTTTGCGTGTGGTTCTTCAACCGCAAGAAGCAGAACCCCGGCAAGGTACTTTTCATCGATGCCCGATCGATGGGTATGATGGTCGACCGCACGCACCGCGAGCTCAGCGACGACCAGTGTCGCTACGATACGGTGAAGAAGGAGGACAAGCCCTGGGCCAAGCTTCCCACCGAGGAATGCGATGTACAGCGCATCGCCGCCGCTTTCCGTGCCTACGAGGCGGGAACGCTCGAGGATGTGAAGGGTTTCTGTAAGGTGGCTACGCTCGAAGACATTGCCGCTCAAGACTATGTCCTCACTCCCGGCCGCTATGTGGGCATTGCCGACGAGGAAGAGGATGCCGAGCCTTTCGAGGACAAGATGAAGCGTCTGACAACCGAACTCGGTGACCTCTTTGCAGAGAGCCACCGCCTTGAGGCTGGAATTCGTGAGCAACTCGCAGGAATTGGATTTAAGGTAAAGGGATATGAATCAGAATAATCAGAATAATCAGAATAATCAGAGTGCTCAGAATAATCAGAGTGCTCAGAATAATCAGAATAATCAGAATAGTCGGAATTCTCAGAATAATCCGATTATTCCGAGTTCTCCGAATTCTCTGACCCCACCGACATCATTCCTTCCCCAGCATGGCCACTACCGCCATTTGCGAGTATATCAGGTTACAGAGATCATCTACGATATCACTTATTACTTTACCCAGCACTTTCTGAGCCGTGGAGACCGTACCGTTGACCAAATGGTGCAGGCTGCACGCAGCGGAAAACAAAACATTGCCGAGGGCAATCAGGCGGCTGCAACATCCAGCGAGACGGAAATAAAATTGACCAATGTGGCTAAGGCGAGTCTTGAGGAGTTGCTCGATGACTACGAGGACTACCTTCGAGTACGTAACCTCAAGCAGTGGGACAACCAACACCCACGATATGAAAAGATGCGTGCATATGCCAGAAGTAATGAGTTCTCCAATGAATACGCGCTAAAGATAAGTCTGATGAGCGATGAGGAGATTGCCAATCTTTGCATCACATTGATTCATCAAGCCATGTCGATGCTTCACAATCTCTTAGCAACCATGCAAAAACGATTCGTCACCGAAGGGGGCATCAAGGAACGTATGCACAAGGCACGCACAGGTTATCGTCAGCAACAAGACAGTCGTCTTGAAGAGTTAGAGCGCACCATTTCTGTTTTGCAGCAGCAACTGACACAAGCAAAAGCTGAGGTTGCAGAGTGGAAAGTAAGGTATGAAGACTTGAAGCAACGTGCCGTCAATGCTTTCCGGCAACAAAAAGAGGAAATGGAAAGACAGAAAAAGGAAATGAAATGATGAAATGGTATGCTTTATCCTGAGAGTCTTATAAAAAGAGACTTTGAGAATAAACGAAAGGCCAATAAAAAAAGAATAGAAAAAAGTATGAGTGAGTGGAAAGAATATAAGTTGGGAGATTTGTACGACGTACATAATGGATTGAGTAAAGGAAGGAAATTCTTTGGCTCAGGTTATCCATTT
>SFJN01000151.1 GCA_004555055.1 Bacteroidales bacterium
TTTTTTAGGGCTTATTTCGGGGAATTCTATCCATGTGTATTTTGTAAATCAATGTATATGAAATACTGAGAGATTGGAAAGTCCGTTTGTCGTACCCAGCAAAGTCAAAAAGTTGTCGTACCTTTGCAGACATGAACTTCCATTCACTCTTCAGGGTCAATCCATCCACAAGGTACATATAAACAACGAAAAACAAGAAGATGCCATTCAGAAAATAAAGATTTCAAAAAGTTTGTAGTACACAGAAAGGCAAACAAAAAAATGTAAATGGCTGAACAGCAATAAGAACGGCCTTTAGAACGTCAAACTTGGGCTAAGTGCGGCGTGTTTCGGTCCACAAATCAAGGCTTCAGGGCTTTTCCGAGGGAAAAGGGAGAGGATTACAAGCAATGGCGGTATTTTTCGATGGCTTCCTCTGCGGTTTTCACCGCCTCTTGAAGGGTACAATGGAGCTCTCCGCCCGAAGCATTCCGATGGCCTCCGCCGTTGAAAAACTCTTGAGCGATAATGTTGCAGGGGATATCGTCGACAGAGCGTAGGCTGACGTGGATACAGAGGGACTGCAGGGTATCTTCGCGCAGGGAGACGGAGAGGCGACATCCACGGACCTTCAGCGGCTCGTTTACCAGACCTTCGGCATCGCCACGCCTGAACTTGTACGCCGCCATATCCGCTGCACTGTAGGCCAAGACTGCGGCACGGCCACCATGAAGGAACTGGAGACGTTGGCTCAGCAGGAATCCCCAAAAACGCAGACGGTTGGGGGAAAAACTATGAAAGACGTTACGATAAATCCTTTCCCTGTCAATGTGCTTTTTGAGGAGCAGGCTGACTATGAGGAATATCTCCGGGTCGTTGCTGTTGTAGGCAAAGGCTCCAGTATCGGTCATCATGCCGCAATAGAGGCAGCATGCCCCGGAGCGCGTCATGGTGCCGTAACCTCCGAGCTGATGGATGAGCCGGAAAACGAGTTCGCAGGTGCTGGAAGCCTCGGGACGGCTGATGAGTGCGTCGACGTTTTCGGTTTCAGGATCTAAATGATGGTCGATGACCATCCGTGGGGCTTTGGCATGCTGGAGGAGTTGGATGAGTCCGGTGTCGCCAAGCCGGCTGAGCTGGCAGAAGTCGAGACAGCAGAGCAAATCGGCGGCAGCCACAGCCTGGCGGATTTCGGGACGTTCGACCTCCTCGCTATAGTGTTTTACAGCCTGTACGTTGGGCATCCATCTCAAGAAATCGGGTTCCATGTCAGGCATGACGACGGTGACGGTCTTGCCGAGGCTACGGAGATAGGCTGCCCATCCGAGGCTTGATCCTATGGCGTCACCATCGGGTCCGCGGTGTCCGAAGAGTACGATGCGCTGGCTGTTTTTAAGCAATGTGAGGGTTTTGAGCAATGCTGCCGGTTGCAACAGGGGAGTGAGTGCCAACATTTTTACGGAGTTTAGGAGGTGAGAGGAAGCAGAATGTCCCCCAAGGGGTAGGGAGAAAGGCTGTAGGGAATACGGGAGGGGGGAGGTGTCAGAGGCCCTTCAACAGTGTGATTTCCGCTGCGGGATCGGGGGCTCGAAAGATGGCGGTTCCAGCCACCAAGGCGTCAGCCCCGGCATCAGTGAGCAAGCGGGCGTTTTGACGGTTGACACCCCCGTCGACCTCGATGAGGGTTTGGGTTCCGGCACGGAGAATCATCTCCTTGAGCTTCCGCACCTTCTCGACGGAATGAGGGATGAACTGCTGTCCGCCGAAACCGGGATTCACACTCATGACGAGGACGACATCGATCTCGTAGAGGATGTCTTCAAGGACCGAGACTGGAGTGGCGGGATTAATGGCGACGCCGGCCTTCATGCCCTTGGCGTGGATATGTTGGAGCACACGATGGAGATGGTCGCACGCCTCGTAATGAACACAAACCAGAAAAGCCCCAATTTCGGCAAGGCGGTCGATGAATTTTTCGGGATGCACAATCATGAGGTGCAGGTCGAGCGGCTTTTTGGCACTACGCGCAACGGCCTCGACAGCAGGCAGTCCGAAGGTGATGTTGGGGACAAAAACACCGTCCATCACGTCAATGTGCAGCCAATCGCATGGCGTGGCATTGAGCATGGTGGTGGCTTCGTGGAGCCGGCCGAAATCGGCACTCAGCATAGAGGGAGAAACTATGGACATGGGAGGGGAGTATATTATAGAAAGATTTACCAAGCTAATTTATAGAACAATCCTTATAGGAAGGGGTATTTACAGTACACCCCATATTATATCATCATTTATTTAGCCTTCGCCATCCAAGGCGTCGTCGGTCGCCTCTTCGTCGAGGGTGTCAAGCAGGAGTTCGTATTGACGCAGGAGTTCGGGACGTTTGTCGGCGGCAAGGTCGGCGTGCGGCTTCAAAAGCGTCATCAGCCTTTTCAGGTTTTCGCTGCGGCAGCCCTCGTCGACCAAAGCCTTCGCCCACTGCATGGCTTCAGCAACTTCGCCCTTGTCTACGAGCAACCGGGCGCTGACACACATCAGGAAATGCTTGTAACGCTGTACAAGGGGAGGGACGTCAGGTCCCGGAGAGAGCTTCAGCATATCAACGAGCTCTCGGTAACTGCGGTCAATGTAGAGGGGGAGCCTGGGATCATGAAGGAGCGTCATATTCCGGGTGACAACGATGGCATACCCATGACTGTGGACCTCGAGGAGGAAGTCGAGGAAAAACTGTGCCCTTTCCCACATCTCCATCTTGTGACAGGCAAGCCCAAGGTAAAAGCAGACATCGAAGAAGAGCTTCCGGTGGGGCGAACGGAGCACATCGGTTTCCGTGCGATGGAGGGCGTAGAATACATTCTCTAAATGCGCTATGGCATGGAAAAATTCCCCGGCGACGAGATGGCGATGTCCGGAAAAGAGATTGTAGGCGACATCGGCCGAAGTACTCCGCAGTAGGAGCCTCTGCAGTCGTGTAAGAGGCTTGCCATGCGCCTGTGCCTCCTTGGCCTCCTGCAACCGATAGGCACACTCCATGCGGAGCTGGTCGTAAGGGTGGGTATAGACATGGTAGAGGAAGCTATGGTGGAACGGCGGACGTTCGCTGCGAACATCAAGAGAGGCTGTGGGACTTGCCGGCTTTTCGGGGCTTGTCATGGTGATGCGCATGGAAAGAACTCCGGAGTGCTCGTTTTCGGCAGCAAGATGCAGCACGAGGGTCTGAAGAGGCTGGTCAGGAGGCGCAAAATGCAACACCCCAGTAGCCTCGCTGCGCACGAAACGCTGAGGGGTGTCGACCTCGGTGTCGGCTGTGGGAAGGGTAAAGTGGAGACGTGTGAGCAGACTGGCAACCTTGAAATCGCGGATTTCGTCGTGGGCAGAAAGATGGTCGAGACGTTCGGTGACGATGGTCAAATCGTGGAAAACCAGTGTTTGGGGGGCGGTCTGCCACATCTTCGTCATCAGGCTACCGACGGTGAGTTCCTCCTCGCCGACGACGGTAAGCATGGTGTCCGGCGAAGCGTCGAGGCAGAGGGTTTCGAGCTGTTGCAACAGGGCGGTTTCAGCCTGACGGTTGATTTGCTCCTCCTCCTCGCTTTGGAATTTTCCGTTTTCCAAATCCTGCACCTGCTGGCGGAGCTGATGGGTGTCATGGAAGCAGAGTTCCAACAACCATTGGAAATCGCGTTGCAGCCCCGCTGAATACTCCGCAAGGCGGAGCGAGGTTTCGAGATGCAGGGCGAGGCTGTCGGCCTGGGCTTCGATGGGGGTATAAACGACCTTCGTAAAACGCGTGGTCGTATTGTAGGAGTTGCAGATTTCGCGCAACGGATGTAGATGCCTGATGCCCACGGTGGCGATGCAGGGAAAGGCGAGGTGAAGAAACGCAGAGTCGTCGGAAAAGAGGGCTTTAAAATATCCGCCCTGGAATTTGAAGGTGTAGGCCTGACCGCCGTCAAACTCCTCCCTTTCCCATGTTGCCTGGATGCCCTTCAGAAGTTTTTCCAAGGTATCCTTCACCGAAAACTGTCGATTCCTGCCATCGGTTTTTCCAAACCATCTCATATCAAGATTGTCGTGCTTTGACTGTGTTACTGCGCCCCCATTGGATATTCGGGGATGTTTCCTTGCAAAAATACGAAGTTTTTGGTTATTTTTCCCTTCTGTTCCACATTTTTTGATTACATTTGGATTTTATTTCCAAACGTTTTTTGCTTATGCTTTCACTCGAAGACTATTTTCGTAATCCCAAGGAGACAAGTTTCAGCATTTCGCCCAACGGACAACATATAGCCTACATGGCTCCATACCGCGACAGGCTGAACATCTTTGTGCGCGACATCATGACAGACGTCAACGGCGGAATCAAGTTGGGAGAACCCCGACAAATCACATTTGAATGCGAACGTAGCATAGGAGGGTATATATGGAAGGGGGATGAAAGGATTATCTTCGTGCGCGACAACGACGGTGACGAAAACTACCAGCTGTTTGGGGTGGGAATAGACGGAAGCGGTTACCGGGCGTACACACCGTTCGAAGGGGTAAGGGTAGCTATCGTAGACAGTCTGCCGATGTGTCCGCGACAGCTCATTATTCAGATGAACAGGCGTAATGCGGAATGCTTTGACCCTTACCGCTTGGACATTGAAACCGGGGAGTTGGAACTGCTGGCGGAAAATCCGGGAAACTGGCAAGGATGGACAACCGACCACGACGGAAAGCTGCGGGTGGTCTATGCCATAGTGGACGGTGTGAACACGCAGGTCCTCTACCGGGACGCGGAAGATGAGGAATTCAAGCCCGTCATCACCACAAACTTCAAGGACGAAATCGCCTTTACGCTTTTTACGTTCGACAATCGGGAGGTGTATGCCTGCACGAATATCAACCGCGACCATACAGCGCTTGTACGCATGACCCCCCATACGTGTGAGGAGTTGGAACTGATTTATGAAGACACGCGCTACGATGTCGCGAGCGTGGTCTACAGCCGCCTACGCAAACGGCTACTGTTTGTATATTGTTCGGGACACAAAGACCCCATACGGCATTGGATAGACAAGGACGAGCGCTCGTTTCGCGAACACCTCTATGCCCGTTTTCCGGGTCAGCGGGTGAGCGTTGCCGACAATGACCTTCAGGAGGAGCGCTTCCTGCTCCGCGTGGGTTCCGACCGCACACTGGGTACCTATTGGCTGTATGACCGAAGGAGCGACACCTTCCTGCGCGTGGGGGAACTGGCGCCATGGATAACGCCGGACGACACGGTGCCCATGCATGCCGTAACCTACCAGACACGCGACAAGCTGACGATTGAGGCTTACCTGAGTATGCCCCGAGGTGCGGAAGGACCGGTGCCGATGGTGGTGCACCCGCATGGCGGGCCGTGGAGCCGCGACTATTGGGGATGTAACCCCTTGGTACAGTTCCTCTGCTCACGAGGCTATGGGGTGTTTCAGATGAATTTCCGCGGCTCTACGGGTTATGGGCGTAAATTTTTGGAAGCCAGCTATAAGCAGTGGGGACTGAAGATGCAGGACGACATTACCGATGGGGTGGAATGGCTGATTAGGGAGGGCTACGCCGATGCGAAGAGAATTGCCATCTATGGGGCATCGTACGGAGGATATGCTGCCTTGGCTGGCATTTGCTTCACACCGAAACTGTATTGTTGTGCCGTAGACTATGTGGGGGTGTCAAATCTGCTGACGTTCATGAAAACCATTCCCCCATACTGGCGTCCGATGTTGGAAATGATGTATGAGCAGGTGGGAAATCCGGAAACGGACCGCGAACAGCTCGAGGCTACGTCACCGGCACTGCATGCCGATGCTATCAGATGTCCTCTGTTTGTGGCACAGGGTGCCAAAGACCCTCGCGTCAACAAGGCCGAGAGCGACCAAATGGTCGAGGCCCTGCAAAACCGGGGGGTAGAGGTGGAATATATGGTGAAGGAGAATGAAGGACACGGGTTTCAGAACCAGGAAAACAGATTCGACTTTTACCGTGCCATGATACGATTTCTACACAAACATATGAAGGCGGAGGAGGCAATTTGAAAAATGCCGATATGCTCTGACTGAACTTTTTAGCCCAAGTTTGGCCATAAATTTTTTTTAGGTTCTGCGTCAATTTGGGTGATAGACATTTTCTTGCATGTTCTTGCATGGCTCATCAATCTGTCTGATAATCAACACATTAACTAGTAAAAAAGTTGTAGATGTGCGTATTTTTTTGTATCTTTGTATGTGAAA
>SFJN01000152.1 GCA_004555055.1 Bacteroidales bacterium
GTGAAACTTTCCCCCCCCCTGACCTTTGAATGAAGTGTAGTCTTGCATTTCCTTTTCTTTTCTCACTCTGCCTCTTTCCGTTTTCCATGGTTACGGCCCGGACTGCGGAAAGGGAGCAGAGTGAGTGTGTTATGGATACCATAATCCTTGGAAATGCTGAGGTGAGAGCTTATCGCGACAGGTCGGGTATGAAATTCGATGCATATGGAGGCTTGACGTGGGACATGAAAATGTTGCAGACGTTGCCCAAGATAATGGGAAACGCCGACCCTGTACGCTATTTGCAGATGATGCCGGGCGTTCAGACCTGTGGGGAATACCGTTGTGGAATCAATGTCCAAGGTTGCGACAACGGCCATAATATGGTGAGCATCGACGGTATACCTTTATACAATGTCAATCATCTGTTGGGTTTCTTCTCCACCTTTAACTCTTCACACTATACGTCCATGAGTCTCGAACGAACACCTTGCTCGTCCGCTTCGCCGAACAGGGTGGGGGCCCATGTGGTGTTTTCACCTTCTATGATTCTTCCTGACAGTGTAAGCGGCGAAGTTTCCGTAGGCATCATATCTTCGCAAGGAACGCTTTCCATGCCTATGGGAAGGAAAAGGAATATGTCGCTGTTACTGTCCGGGCGCACTTCGTACATCAACATGCTTTATGGCGGATGGATGTCCAACGAAAGCAGGAGCATGGACTATTCATTCCATGATGTAAACCTTACATGGATGGCGAAGCCTTCAGCATTCCATACCATAAAGGCAAATTTATATTATGGTAACGACAAGGGAAGTATGGACGAGAAGATGTATGGTGCACAAATGGATTCCCGGTGGGGAAACATGGCAGCCGGCATCCAGTGGCTGTACGACGGGAAGAGATGGCAATCTGCCCATCACTTGTGGGTAACCGCCTACCGTAACCGCTTCAAATTCGACATGCAGAACCTTCAGTGCAGACTGCCTTCAGGCATTGGCAGCGTGGCATATAAAGGTGAGTTTTCGTGGAAAAAATGGCAAGTGGGGGCAGAAGTTGTCGGACACCGTATAGAGGAACAACAGACGTTGTTTCCTGAGGAAGAATCTTCAGGAGAAAACGACTCAGGAATTAAAAATGCCTGTGAGGCCGCTGTCTTTGCAGAGTTGCGGCAGCCGTTATCCCCTTCCGTGAATTTGAACGTTGGAATTCGCGGAAGCATTTTCAGCAATGGCGGAAAATGTTATGTAGGGCTCGACCCCTCTGCTACCATGATATATGAAAAGGATATTGTACGCTGTTCCGCAACATATGCCCTACGTCATCAATATCTTCATTTTACGGGAATCAGCGATGCAGGGCTTCCCATCGAATATTGGATGGGAGCCGACGAAGAGAACCCTCCACAAACTGCCCATTCCTTCGCATTGAACGCCGGTTTCAAGTTGTGGCAGAAGCGTTACCGTGTCGATGTGGGAGTTTTCTGCAAACTGTTGCAGAACCAGGTGGAGTATAATGGAAGTATCTTCGATTGTGTCAGCAGCAATTATGAGCCCAAAAAGTACCTTTATTCTGGAAAAGGATGCAATTATGGCTTCAATGTGATGCTCACAAAGTGCTCGGGACGGTTGACAGGATGGGTTAGTTATGCCTATACGTCAGCGCAGCGTCGGTTTTGGATAGGAGGCGTTTCCCGTAAGAGTCCTGCATCACATGAGCGTCCGCACGAAGTGGATGCCGTCGTGTCGTGGTCGCTGTCCGGGAATTGGAGTTTGGGAGCCAACATGGTCTATGCTTCGGGGACGCCCTTTACGGGACCTGTGGCCGTGGTGCTGCTGAACGGAAATGCGGTGACGCAATACGGTCCTCACAATGCCAACCGTCTGTCCCCCTATTTCCGCACAGACGTTTCTGCAAATTACAAATGGAAAGGAAAAAGAAATACGGAGCAGGGTGTGAACCTTTCCGTCTACAATGCTACGTTTCGTCAAAACGCCCTGTTCTACAGCATACGTACCTATCAGGATGGAAGTATAGCATATGTCCCCACCACATTCTTCTTCCGGGCTTTGCCTTCAATCTCATATTACATCCGGTTCTGAGCGGTCTTACCCCCCCCCTCTCTTATTTGTGCTGAATGAGATACATCTCCCATAATTACAACCATGAAAAAAGAAGACTTTTTAGGATTTCTCCCTTTTCTTTTCCCTTTATGGCTTCTTCCGGCATGCGACGATGAAGTCATTACGCCTGTCGAGCCGCAAATGGTGGTGGAAGGATGGATAGAAGACGGTGAATTTCCTGTGGTGATAGTGACGAGCACCATACCTTTGTCCGGTGAAAGCATGCCTATGGATAGCCTCCGCAATTACATCTTGCGATGGGCGACGGTGTCCGTAAGCAATGGCGGGGAAAAGGTGTTTCTTACAGGCAAATATGATGAAGGATACTTTCCACCTTATGTCTACACCACTACACGGATGCGTGGAGAGAGCGGAAAAAACTATACGCTTGAGGTGGAATATCGTAATATGAAGGTGAGGGCAGAAACGAGCATACCTGAACGCCCGGAAGTCAAAAGGGTATGGGTAGAGAAAAGCAACACCAACGACACGTTATTTTCCATAAAGGCCACCATAGTGGACAATCCTGCGCAGAAAAACTATTATCAGCTTTTTAGCCGCGTAGGAAGTCGTAAAAGGCAATTCCAAGCTGCTTATATGGGCAGTATCGACGATGATGAAATGGAAGGAACCGCATCGTTTGACGTAAGAAGGCCACGTGAAATGGCGCTGAAACGAAAATATACCCCCTATTATTTTTCCGGTGACAGTGTGGCGGTGAAAATTTCGCAGGTGGACGAAAAATCCTATTTGTTTTGGAACGACTATACGAAAAACCTGAACACAGGCGGGAATCTTTTCTTTGCCACGTCCGACAATATCCGCTATAATGTCCAGGGCGGAATAGGCTCTTGGTGCGGAATGGCATCGCACACGGAATACTTGGTAATAGGGAAATGAGTGTTGCCTCCTATGCCCTGTCGAGTGCTGCGCTCACCTTGGCATAATTACGTATTTGTCGTATCATGGCAAGCAGACCGTTGGAACGTGTGGGCGAAAGGTGTTCGGTGAGGCCGATGCGGGGGATGAAATAAAGGTCGGCATCGAGGATTTCCTGTGGGGTATGTCCGCTGAAGACCCGGATGACGAGCGACACGATGCCCTTGACAATGAGAGCGTCGCTCTCTGCCCGGAACGTCAGACGGCCGTCGGCACCACGGTCGCAGACAATCCATACGCGGCTCTGGCAGCCGTCGATGAGGTTCTGCTCCGTCTTTTCGCCATCCGGCAGTGGTTCCTGCTCCTCGCCCATGTCGATAAGCAGCTGGTAACGGTCCATCCAGTCTTCAAGTTCCACGAATTCTTCGATAATCTCGTCTTGCGTTTCGTTGATGGTCATACGGCAGTGTGTGTTGTTTTGTTGTTGGTTGTTGTATGTGTGGTGTGGAGGCGGTGTGCTCCCTCTGCGGTCCTTGCCGGCAAGAGCCCCCACCTGTTTTCTATGCAAAGGTACGTATTCTTTTCTCCCCCGCAATGCCGTGAGGATGTTTTTCTCGGATTTCATCCTTCGTTCCCCGCAGTGTGATACCCGAAAAATGCAGGCGGGCGGTACGAAAAGCCAGCCGATACCTGCAATTTGGGAGGGCAGAGGGGGAAAATATTTGCTTTTTTTTGGTAAATCGGGGGAAATGCCCTAATTTTGCGGTGGAAACAGTGTGTCCTTTCCGTATGAGGGGGGCATCTGTGGGCACATCCCCACTCCCATCGTCGTCTGCAGGACGTACGAAGAGGGGGACGCATGCCCTCCTCCACGTTATGAAAAACGCAAAGCCGCAAAATCCAAACAAACAAAATCTTTATAAACACCCTAAATTCATCAACACCTATGTGGTTAACAAACTCCTCCATCGGACGCAAGGTGATCATGTCGGTTTCCGGCATCGCCCTCATCTTGTTCCTGACCTTTCATGGTTGCATGAACGTTGTAGCCCTTTTTTCTGCCGAAGGCTATAACATGATTTGCGAAATGCTTGGTGCCAACTGGTATGCCGTTGCCGCCACCCTTGGCCTCGCCGCCCTTGTGGTGCTCCATTTCGTCTATGCCGTAGTGCTGACGCTTCAGAACAAGAAGGCTCGCGGAACCAGCGCCTATGCTGTGACCGACCGTCCTGCCAAGGTGGAATGGGCCAGCCAGAACATGTTCGTGCTCGGCGTCATCGTCATCCTCGGCATGCTGCTGCACCTCTATAACTTCTGGTACAACATGATGTTTGCCGAACTCGTGGGTACCGAGACCATGTATGCCACTGACGGTGCTTACTGGATTGGTGCCACCTTCGCCAACCCCGTTTACAGCGTCCTCTACCTCGTATGGCTCGCCGCCCTGTGGTTCCACCTCACCCATGGTTTCTGGAGCGCACTTCAGACCCTGGGATGGAGCGGCAAACTGTGGTTCAGCCGCTGGAAGTGCATCGGCAATGCCTATGCCACCGTGCTCATCCTGATGTTCGCAGCCGTTGTCGTATGCTTCTGGGCCCGTTCGCTCTGCTGCGGTGCATGCTGCTAAACAGTATTCGTATCATAGTCGTATATAAGCAAAAACAAAGCATAAAAAATGGCAACTCTCAATTCCCGCATACCTGAAGGTCCCGTTGCTGAAAAATGGACCAACTATAAGGCACACCAGAAGCTTGTGAACCCCAAGAACAAGCGTAAACTCGACGTCATCATCGTCGGTACCGGTCTGGCCGGAGCCTCCGCAGCCGCTTCGCTCGGCGAAATGGGTTTCAAGGTAAAGAACTTCTGCATCCAGGATTCTCCCCGTCGTGCACACTCCATCGCCGCACAGGGAGGTATCAATGCTGCCAAGAACTATCAGAACGACGGTGACAGCGTTTACCGCCTCTTCTACGATACTGTAAAGGGTGGTGACTATCGTGCCCGCGAGGCCAACGTATACCGTCTGGCAGAGGTCAGCGCCAACATCATCGACCAGTGTGTGGCACAGGGTGTGCCTTTCGCACGTGAATACGGCGGCATGCTCGCCAACCGTTCGTTCGGCGGTGCGCAGGTGAGCCGTACCTTCTATGCCAAGGGTCAGACCGGACAGCAGCTCCTGCTCGGAGCATACAGCTCGCTGATGTGCCAGGTGAACGCCGGCACCGTAGAGCTCTATACCCGTTATGAGATGCTCGACGTGGTCATCGTCGACGGCCGTGCACGCGGAATCATCGCACGCAACCTTGTGACCGGAAAGATTGAGCGTTTCGCTGCCCATGCCGTCGTTATCGGTACCGGCGGTTACGGAAACACCTACTTCCTCTCCACCAATGCCATGGGTTGCAACTGCTCCGCCGCCATCGCCTGCTACCGCAAGGGAGCCTTCTTCGCCAACCCCAGCTACGTGCAGATTCACCCCACCTGCATTCCCGTTCATGGCGACAAGCAGTCGAAACTCACCCTGATGTCCGAGTCGCTCCGTAACGACGGACGCATCTGGGTGCCCAAGAAGCTCGAAGATGCCAAGCGTCTGCAGAAGGGTGAAATCCAGGGCAAGGACATCCCCGAGGAAGACCGCGACTACTATCTCGAGCGCCGCTATCCCGCATTCGGAAACCTCGTCCCCCGCGACGTCGCCAGCCGTGCCGCCAAAGAGCGCTGCGACAAGGGCTACGGCGTGAACAACACCGGACTTGCCGTATTCCTCGACTTCAGCCAGGCCATCGAGGACTTCGGACGCAAGGAGATTGAGGCACGCTACGGCAACCTCTTCGACATGTACGAGGAAATCACCGACGAAAGCCCCTACGAGACTCCCATGCAGATCTTCCCTGCCGTACACTACACCATGGGCGGCATCTGGGTAGACTATGAACTCATGACCACCGTCAAGGGTCTCTTCGCCATCGGCGAGTGCAACTTCTCTGACCACGGTGCCAACCGTCTCGGTGCCTCCGCCCTCATGCAGGGTCTTGCCGACGGTTACTTCGTGCTCCCCTATACCATCCAGAACTATCTGGCCGACCAGATCACCGTGCCCCGCTTCTCCACCGACCTTCCCGAATTCGCTGAGGCCGAAAAGGGCGTCAAGGACCGCATCGACCGCCTCTTCGCCATCAAGGGCAAGCGTTCCGTCGACTCCATCCACAAGGAACTCGGACACATCATGTGGGAACACAACCTCTTCGTGCCCGGCACCACCGAAGGCGTCAACGTCGAACTCGAGAAGGCACTGCGCCTCGAGGACTTCCTCCTCATGGGACAGCTCATCGCAAACGATGCCCTCCACCGCGAGGAGTCGTGCGGCGGACACTTCCGCGAAGAGCACCAGACCGAAGAGGGCGAGGCCAAGCGCGACGACGAAAACTTCTTCTACGTGGGATGCTGGGAATACCAGGGTGCCGACGACAAGAAGCCCGTACTCCACAAGGAACCCCTTGAATACGAAATCATCAAGGTGCAGACGCGTAACTACAAGTCGTAATCTCCTCCATTATTTTACGCGAATCCAATTTGTAGAATTCTAACAAGCAACAACAACAATGGCAAAGAATATTTCTTTCACTGTAAAATACTGGAAACAGAACGGTCCGAAGGATGCCGGTCACTTCGAAGAGAAGCAGATGAGCAACATTCCCGATGATACCAGTTTCCTCGAAATGCTCGACATCCTCAACGAGGAACTCATCAACGAGGGTAAGGAGCCTTTCACCTTCGACCACGACTGCCGCGAAGGCATCTGCGGTATGTGCTCGCTCTACATCAACGGTACGCCCCACGGCAAGACCGAACGCGGTGCCACCACCTGCCAGCTCTATATGCGCCGCTTCAACGATGGCGACGTCATCACCGTCGAGCCCTGGCGCAGCGCTGCATTCCCCGTTATCAAGGACTGCATGGTCGACCGCTCGGCTTTCGACAAGATCCAGGCTGCCGGCGGCTACACCACCATCCGCACCGGACAGGCACAGGATGCCAACGCCATCCTGATCCCCAAGGCTGATGCCGACGAAGCCATGGACTGCGCTACCTGCATCGGTTGTGGTGCCTGCGTGGCTGCCTGCAAGAACGGCTCCGCCATGCTCTTCGTTTCGAGCAAGGTCAGCCAGTTCGCACTCCTCCCCCAGGGACGCGTAGAGGCTGCCAAGCGTGCCAAGGCCATGGTGGCAAAGATGGACGAACTCGGTTTCGGAAACTGCTGCCTGAACCGGATATCCCAAACAGGGGCCGTACACTGATAAATAATAGGCGAGTTCCAATAAACAGTGCCCGATAAGAACACTGATTATTCGGGACTCGCCCTTTTCTTTTTTGCTACATCATTATTTTTGCGCCAGACAATTCCCCATGTTCCTCGTCCAACTCATCATCGTCCTTGCCGCCCTCTATGTAGGTTCGCGCTATGGCAGCCTGGCATTGGGTGCCATTTCCGGCATTGCCCTTGCCATACTCGTCCTCGGTTTCGGCCTTAAGCCCGGC
>SFJN01000009.1 GCA_004555055.1 Bacteroidales bacterium
CCATCGGCGTAATAAGTGCCAGCGCAATCGATGCCACAAACCTTCTGGAAAAAATCGGAATAAAGGCTGTTACCGTACACACCGGAAAAAACAAAAACATCGGACATCTCTACCCAAAAGTTCCGATGTTTAATGGCAAAAATGCGGATGTTTTACATTGAGAATTCCGATGTTTTTTAGCATGATATCCGTTTATACCATGTTTTGAGAGCGATTAACCGGCATTTTGACACATTTTTCACCATACATACCGTCCAGAGAATAGAGAAAAATGACAACAGCACATTACACATCACCGTTTTCTGTACATTATTCCGTTCTAAAACCAACGTTGCACACTGTCATTAAAATTCTAGATTTACAACCATCCCCGCACACATTTTCCGTCATTGACAAAGCTCTACTGAAACGGAGTGTGCATTCTTCTTTTTTAACTTTCCGAAGCCTCTTTCCCGCCCCCAAAGAGAACGTTTTCGTTAAGCAAGATGAGCAATGGCGAGCTTGCTCAGCCATTGCCATGGCGAGAAAACGAAGAGCGAAGCTCAATGTTTTCGTTAAGCAAGATGAGCGAGAAAACGAAAAGCGAAGCTCAATGTTTTCGTTACGCCAGATGAGCAATGACGAACTTGCTCAGCCATTGCCATGGCGAAAAACCGACAACAAAGCCAACGGAGAGGTCACCCACATTTGATACAACAAATAGCTGGGACCGTCACAATGCGCCGCCCCCATAGTGTCAAACACCTGCAGAATTGGACGACAAAACAGCACCTTCAGCATAAAAAGCAGCAGGAACAGAGGCACAAAAGAAGAAAAAAAAGGCCTACTTTTCCACGATTTTAGGCTTTCTTCGTATATTTGCACGAAATATCAAGGAACAAAGCCCCTACTCTCCTTGCAAAACAAACAATGAAAACCCATCATCTACTCTCCATCCTTTCCCTTTGTCTCATCCTCTGCGGAATGTGGACATCCTGCAAGGGCAAGATGGACATTCCCGTTGAAGAGGTCCTTGAAGAGGACAGCCTTGAACACGTCACGGAAACAAAGGACAGCATCCCCGAAGCGGAGTTTGTCATCCCGCCGAAGAAAGCCGACGAACTCTTCGACGATTTTGCCTTTGCCTTCATGAAGAACCCGTATTTCCAAAAAGAACGCACCAACTTTCCCCTGCCTTACACCATCGACGATGAACGAGGGCATATCGACCGAAAGGCCTGGACGTTCGACAAGATGTACAGCGAAGAGGAAGTCTACACCCTCATCTTCGACAACATCAAGGAAGAGGCCATGGCCAAGGATACCACACTGAAATCCGTGACGGTAGAGGAAATCAACATTGACACCCATCGTACAAAAGCCTACCGCTTCAAGAAGACCGACGGCGAATGGCGTCTTGTTGCTATGGAGGAAAAGGAACTCGGCGAGAGCGAGAACAGCGACTTCTACAGTTTCTACCAACGATTTGCCACTGACAGCATCTTCCAACGTGCCCATATCGAGGATCCGCTACCCTTCAGCACTTTCGACGACGATGTTTTCGAAGTTGTGGACGGCGTGATTGCAGCCGACCAATTCCTGGATTTTGCACCGAAACTCCCCAAGCAGAAAATCACGAACATCCTCTATGGACAAGGCTTCCGCAACTCCAAGTTCCGCATCCTTTCCATACGTGCACTCAGCAGCGGCATGGAAAGCAATATGCAGTTTCGGAAAAATGCCAACGGCGAGTGGATGCTCACACGACTGGAAAACTGACATACTCCCCCCGACAACCCCAAGCTCCCCAAAATGCCCCATTCACTTAGGCCCTACAACACCTTCGGAATCGAAGCCGATTGCAAGGAACTCATCTGTTACCACAGCATCGACGAATGTCTGACAGCAGCCCGACACTTGCAGTCGTCGGGCTTGCCTTGGCTTCCCATCGGCGAAGGCAGCAACATACTTTTTGTCAATCCCCATTATCCCGGAACAGTTGTCCACAACAGCATTACCGGAATATATCCGGAAGAAGAAGGCCTCGAAATCACCTTGCGCGTTGGAGGCGGTGAAATCTGGGACGACCTAGTGGACTATTGCACAGGACGCGGATGGTACGGACTTGAAAATCTCTCCCTCATTCCCGGCACCGTGGCAGCATCGGCTGTCCAAAACATCGGAGCTTACGGCGCAGAAGCCGCTGACTGCATCGTCAAGGTCGAAGGTGTATATATTCCGAACGATTATGCTGAAGCACCTCATGAGGCTACGCTCCTCCGCAATGAATGCCGATATGGCTACCGCTCCAGCATTTTCAAGGACGAACTTAAAGACATTTTCCTCGTCACCTACGTTTGGTTCCGTCTGAAGAAGCATTTCGTCCCCACACTCTCGCATGCTGCAATTGCACGGCAACTGGTGAATGAAGGTATAGAACCTGCAAAAGCATCGGCAAAGGACATCCGCAATGCAGTCATCCAGATTCGGCAGCAAAAACTGCCCGACCCCAAGATTACTGGAAACGCAGGTTCTTTCTTTATGAATCCTGTAGTGGATACCACACTTGCCTCACGATTGCTCACCGAATATCCTGACATGCCACACTTCAACGCTCAAACCGCAGATGGAAGAAAAGGAGTGAAAATCCCCGCTGCATGGCTTATCGAACAATGCGGATGGAAAGGCAGATGCCTTGGCAGGGCTGGCGTCAACCCTTTGCAGCCATTGGTACTCACCAATCTGGGAGGAGCCACCGGCAAGGATATTGCCACGCTTGCCGAAACCATACAGCACGATGTACACGAAAGGTTTGGCATCACTCTTCATCCTGAAGTTAGGTTCGTCTGATTCCAAGCATAATATGGGGGGATACCACAAAAGAATCTTTACGACTGCATCTCTACGATAGAATCCTTATCCCCCCCTTAACCACAACTGCAACACCCCCTTATGTATTTTGTTTCGAAACGCATCGAAATATCCTATGCCCACCAACTAAGGCTTGACTACGAGAGCAAATGCCAAAGGCTTCATGGGCACAACGGCGTCATCACCGTCTATTGCTGTGCTGAAACACTGGACAGAAACGGAATGGTGGTCGACTTTACACACCTGAAAGAACTGGTTACGGAACGGCTCGACCATCGCAATCTCAACGACCTTTTCGACTTCAATACCACTGCGGAAAATATGGCACGATGGATATGCGAACAGATTCCCCAAGCTTACAAAGTCGTCTTCCAGGAGTCTGAAGGAAACATTGCCGCATACATCAGGCCAGGTTTTGAGCATCTCGGCTTTTGAGGGTTTCGCAAAGCGGGGCACAGCATCGTCCTGCAGCACCATGATCAGGAAACCAGCTATCACACTATTATGAAGGTCAACGAAATTTTCTATTCTCTCCAAGGTGAGGGGTTCCATACCGGCACTCCGGCGGTGTTCTTACGGCTCAGCGGATGCAATCTCCGATGTCCTTTTTGCGATACGCACCACGAGGAGGGAAGGGAAATGACCGAAAACGAAATCGTGGCGCAAGTCAGGCAATATCCCTCGCGCTTTTTGGTGATTACAGGAGGCGAACCATCACTCTTCCTCACCGCATCACTCGTTGATGCCCTACACCGCGAAGGATGGCGAGTGCACGTGGAGACAAACGGCACACACCGTCTGCCGGAAAACGTGGACTGGGTGACACTCTCGCCGAAAGATGCCTTTGCCCCTAACGCAGAACCCGTAACGCAACGGTACGACGAGCTGAAGGTGGTGTACAACGGTACGGACGAACCCCGCGAATACAAGCAATTTCACATCCTGCACCGCTTTCTCCAACCCTGCGACGTGGGAGATGCCACGGCAAACCGCAAGATTTTGCATGCTACTATCCATTACATAAAGCTTCATCCACAGTGGAGACTTTCTCTGCAAACACATAAAACACTCGACATTCCATAAGGACAAAGCCCTCCACCCCGTCCATAATTCAAGAATGCCCATGAAACATATCCGAAACTTCTGCATCATCGCCCACATTGACCATGGAAAAAGCACCATTGCCGACCGACTGCTGGAGCGCACCGACACCATCCAGATTACAGAGGGGCAAATGCTCGACGACATGGACCTTGAGAAAGAGCGCGGCATCACCATCAAGAGCCACGCCATACAAATGGATTACCTCTACGATGGCGAAAAGGAAGAACTGCAGAGCAAGACCCCCTATGTGCTCAACCTCATCGACACCCCGGGACACGTGGACTTCGCCTATGAGGTGTCGCGCTCCATCGCTGCCTGCGAGGGATGCCTCCTCGTGGTAGACTCTACACAGGGCGTACAGGCGCAGACCATTTCAAACCTTTATATGGCCATCGACCATGACCTGGAAATCATTCCCGTCATCAACAAGTGCGACATGCCGAACGCCATGCCTGAAGAGGTGGAGGACGAGATTGTGGAACTCCTTGGGTGCGACCGCTCGGAAATCATCCGTGCCTCGGG
The DNA here is from genome assembly GCA_004555055.1 of Bacteroidales bacterium. Lineage (GTDB taxonomy): Bacteria > Bacteroidota > Bacteroidia > Bacteroidales > Bacteroidaceae > Alloprevotella. The sequence goes on from SFJN01000009.1 coordinate 4,477, forward strand.
AAAGACAGGACAGGGCATCGACGATATCCTCCGCGCCGTGGTGGAACGCATTCCCGCACCGACGGGCGACCCCGAAGCTCCACTTCAGGCACTCATTTTCGATTCTGTCTTCAACAGCTACCGCGGTATCATTGCCTATTTCAAGATTGTCAACGGCACCATTAAGAGCGGACAGCATGTATTCTTCGTCAATACTGAAAAGCAATACAATGCCGACGAAATTGGAGTGCTGAAAATGAACCTCTGCCCGAAAAAGGCCTTGGGATGCGGCGACGTGGGATACATTGTCAGCGGCATCAAGACCGCTACGGAAGTCAAGGTAGGCGACACCATTACCACCGTCGAAAATCCATGCTCCCAGGCCATCGACGGATTCGAAGAGGTAAAGCCGATGGTATTTGCCGGTGTCTATCCCATCGAAGCCGAGGACTTCGAAATGCTGCGTACCTCACTCGAAAAGCTGCAGCTCAACGATGCCTCGCTTACCTTCACCCCAGAATCGTCCGTAGCACTTGGCTTTGGCTTCAGATGCGGATTCCTCGGACTCCTACACATGGAAATCGTACAGGAACGCCTCGACCGCGAATTCAATATGAATGTCATTACCACGGTACCGAACGTGAGCTACAACATTTACGACAAACACCAAAAGCTCATCGAAGTCCACAATCCTGCCGGCATGCCAGATGCCATGGAAATCGACCACATCGAAGAGCCCTACATCCGTGCAAGCATCATCACACGCACCGACTTCATCGGGAACATCATGACCCTCTGCCTCGGAAAACGAGGAGAACTCGTCAAACAGGAGTATGTGAGCGGCAACCGCGTGGAACTGCATTATGACATGCCACTGGCAGAAATCGTCATCGACTTTTACGACAAGCTGAAAAGCATCTCCAAAGGCTATGCCTCCTTCGACTATCACCCCATCGGGTTCCGCACCTCAAAGCTCGTCAAACTCGACATTCTCCTCAACGGCGAACCCGTCGACGCCCTCTCTACACTCACACACGTAGACAATTCCGTGACGTTCGGACGCCGCATGTGTGAAAAACTTAAGGAACTCCTCCCCCGACAGCAATTTGATATTGCCATACAGGCGGCCATCGGCGCGAAGATCATCGCACGCGAAACGGTGAAACAGGTCCGCAAGGACGTCACCGCAAAATGCTACGGCGGCGACATTTCACGAAAACGAAAACTCCTCGAAAAACAGAAACGGGGTAAAAAACGCATGAAGGAAATCGGAAACGTGCAGGTGCCGCAAAAGGCATTCCTTGCCGTGCTCAAACTCGACTGACAACGGTAGCACCCTCCCCTCCAGCTCATATCCCCCCCCTTCTCCGTAACCCCACGGAGGGGGGACATTAGGATACTCCTCTAGGTAATAAAACTAATTTATAGAAGCCCCCCTATATTACGATAGAAAAACCATTTATGATAGAAAAAATCAAACATCTGCTGTCTGAAGCCGAAAACCTTCAGGCACACAACGCCGAAGAACTCGAAAGTTTACGGCTCAAATACCTCTCCAAGAAAGGTCTCGTCAACCAGCTCATGGCGGACTTCCGCAACGTCCCTGCCGAACAGAAACGCGAGGTGGGCATCCTCATCAACCGCGCCAAAGACGCCCTCACGGCTCGCTTCGCCGACCTGAAGGCGGCTTTGGCGACCACCGACGACGACCACTCCGACCTCGACCTCACACGCACGCCTTACCCCATACGCCTCGGCACACGACATCCACTCTCCATCGTCACGCATGAAATCGTCGACATCTTCTCACGCATGGGCTTCACACTCGCCGACGGCCCCGAGGTTGAAGACGACTGGCACGTCTTCGGCGCCATGAACTTCGCCGAAGACCATCCCGCACGCGACATGCAGGACACCTTCTTCATCGAAAGCCACCCCGACGTGCTCCTACGCACACACACCAGCTCAGTACAGAGCCGCGTCATGGAGCAGAACCAGCCGCCCATACGCGTCATATGCCCAGGACGCGTCTACCGCAACGAGGCCATCAGTGCACGCGCACACTGCTTCTTCCACCAGGTTGAAGGACTCTACATCGACCGTGACGTTAGCTTTACTGACCTCAAACAGGTGCTCCTTACCTTTGCACGCGAAATGTTCGGTCCCGACACCCGCATACGCCTGCGGCCGTCATACTTCCCCTTCACCGAACCTTCGGCAGAGATGGACATTTCGTGCAATATCTGCGGTGGCGAAGGCTGCGCATTCTGCAAACACACGGGATGGGTGGAAATCCTCGGGTGCGGAATGGTCGATCCCAACGTACTCGAAGCCAACGGCATCGACCCCAACGTATACAAAGGCTATGCCTTCGGCATGGGTATTGAACGCATCACCAATCTCAAATATCAGGTTAAGGACCTCCGTCTTTTCTCTGAAAACGACGTACGCTTCCTCGAAGAATTCATGGCGGCGAACTGAAAACGCACATACAGCACCGTCACAACGCTCGCAATTATTCGGCATATTTATTTCATGCTGTCGGCTTCCTATGTAGGGACATACTGACAGCATTTGCCGAAGACATCCTTCAGATTCCGTGTCGCCACGGACACCCTTGTCGTTGGCTATAGCCTTCCCGTTATCAGGGCGGCTTGGGGACTTGCACCCGTTAGAATATACCCATGCTGGGCGAACTGCAAAACGCCCCTTTCGGAACATTCCGAAAGGGGCGTTACCAGTTGGCTTCACAGAAGCCAGTACAGACATAAATTACTGGAGGGTACCGTTGTTGGCAGCCTCAATCATAGCAGCGGAAGGCAGGATGTAGACTTCCACGCGACGATTCTGGGCCTTGCCCTCAGCAGTAGCGTTGCTGGCAACAGGGTTAGCCTCGCCAAGACCCTGTACGCTGCTGATCTGCGTAGCGGTGGCACCATTGGCCTTCAGATAGTTGCTCACAGCATTGGCACGGGCAAGCGAAAGGTCGAGATTCTTCTGTGCGCTCTGCTCTGCGGTGCAGCCACGCCAAGCGTCATTGTCGGTATAACCGATGATGTTCACATCCATATCGGGGGTGAGGACGTTCTGTGCGAAGCTGTTCAAGCTGCTCTGTGCAGCAGCGTTGAGGACACTCTTGCCAGTAGCAAAGAGGATTCCGCTGTCGAAGGTTACCTTCACGTAGCTCGTACCGTCAGCATCAGTAAGAAGTTCGGCATCGGCACCGTTGAGGGCAGCGGCAGCCTTGGCGGCCTTGTCCATCTTGTGACCGATAAGCGAACCGGCAGTTGCGCCTACAGCCATACCGGCAGCAGCGGCAATGCTGGTGGTCTTTGCGGTGTTGGTACCGGCAAGCTTGCTGATGAGAAGTCCTACGGCTGCTCCGGCAGCGGTGCCGCTTGCACCTCCGATCATACCGCCCTTGGCGGCATTCGTAAGGCTACAGCTGGTGGTCAGGAAACAGGCGATAAGGCCAAAAATGAAAGTTTTCAGTTTCATAATTAAAACAAAATAAAGTATAGATTATAGATGAACAGGGGGCTTTACAGCGAAACGCGATTAGAAAGTCACCCCCTTTTTTTGAATGTTATAAATGCATTTTTCCGACATTACGATGCAAAAATACCTCTTTTCACACCAAAGCACCAAACAATAAAGGGGAAAATTGTATTTTTGCATTCCCTGAAGCCCCAAACACACATATACAAACGGCAAAATCTGCCTTTGCAGGGGGATGACGCCCCACGACTGCGCCCGTGATTCCCCTCCAAGAAAATCGGCCAGACTTCTTGATAATCATGCATCCCGACGATAATCAGCATCCCCTTGTTGGGAACAGAAACGCCGGTCGTGCAATTGCAATGCATTATAAGTACCGTTTACAATAGCATACACACATGGAAGAAATTGAAGTTCTGCAACCCAAGAATACGGACGGAAACCCTACAAAAGGGGAAAAAAACCGCAAACCCCTTGTCATTTCCATCGTCTTCATCTTCATCCTTTTAGGAATTGCAGGAGGACTGTACTACCTCTACACCGGACAGCAGGAGGAAAACGATGAAAACACAGCTTACCTGATACTGGAAGACAACGAATCGCTGGACGACTACGAGGCGTATCTTAAGCACTTCCCCAACGGCTTGCATGCAGAAGAAGTGAAGGAACGCTACAACAGGCTGCAGAAGATGTACAGCGAATGGCGTGGGCTGGCCATCGGAGGCACTCGCTACGAATACGAGCGGTTCAAAAAGAACTATTCCAACAGCATCCTTGCCTACCAGTGCGACATCAAAATCGACTCCCTTGATTGGATTGCTGCCATGGAAGACGGCTCCCCGGAAGCCATTGCAACCTACATTGAGGAACACCCCAACGGACGCTATCTCTCGGAGGCAAGCATCGCTCAGGAGAAAATCAGCGAAGCACAGCCCTCAGACGAAGAGAAAATCGCCATCGAAATGGCACTTTCCACCTTTTTCAAGGCCTTCGGCAACAACGACGAGGAGACATTGAACACCTGCATTACGCCCGTCATGACAAAGTTCCTCTCGAAAAGCAACGCCACCAAAGTGGATGTGGCAGGGATTATCGCACGCACTTACAACGAGCATATTAAAAGCTGTCGCTTTGCACTCAATAATGACTACGCCATAAAGAAGAGCCGTAACGAAGCCGGAGAAACCGTCTACCACGTCTCTTTCTCCACAGACCAGTACATTGAGCGCGACAACGAGGGAAAAACCTTCGGAAGCTACACCGCAGAAGCCACACTGACGGAGCAGTTCAAGATTTCGTCGCTGACCATGACAGAGGCCAGCCGACGATAAAAATAGGCCGAAAGTGAACAGTTAAACCACCATACACACTACTCTACACCATGCTAATCATTAACAACTACGAAGAGTTCGCCGCACACGTCGGTGAAGTTTTAGGTATATCCGACTGGCTTGAAGTGCCACAGGAACGCATTAACCTTTTCGCCGATGCCACCCTCGACCACCAATGGATTCACGTGGACCCCGAACGTGCCAAGGAAGGCCCCTTCGGACAGACCATTGCCCACGGCTACCTGACACTCAGCCTCCTCCCCCATCTTTGGGAGCAGACCATCCAGGTGAACAACTTGAAGATGATGGTCAACTACGGAATGGACAAGATGAAATTCGGACAGCCTGTACTCAGCGGACAGCGCATTCGCCTGATTTCTACCCTGGCAGACATTGCCAACATCCATGGAATCTGCAAGGCTGTCATCTCCTTCAAGATTGAAATCGAGGGCCAGAAGAAGCCGGCGCTCACAGGCATGGCTACCTTCCTCTACCATTTCAACTGATTTACTATACGGTGAACTCTAACGGAAGCAGACGAAGGTTAGAGTTCATCGTTTTTTTATATGATTTAAGCAACTTGTGATTTTAAGCAACAAACACCGTAGCATCACACCGTGGCATCGCGGCCCCGTAACGTGACGACAAATTTCTCATTGACATAATTGTCCAACGACTGGCATACACATGCAGAAAACCGCTGGGCAGTATGTACCATTTGAGCCCACACCTCATCAGAAAGTTCCACCAAGTCTGCTTTTGTAATGCCCTGCCTGGACATGAAGTACACGATTCCGGCATTGAAATTGTCGCCTGCTCCCACCGTACTCACGGTGCTGATGGGGGCAACCTCAAATACCAAGTGCCGCACAGGGGTAAGTACGTGCACAGCCCTTGCACCATCTGTCACCAATAGATAGGGACATTCCCCTTTCAAATGCCGATGATAGATGTCTGCTGCCAGAGCGTAACGATCGGGACAATCATTATCCACACCGAAAAGGCAGTGAAAATCCTCCATGCTACCTCTGACCACGGACGACAGACGGATGTTCTCCAAGACATGTTCCTTTACGGCGGGAAGGTCTTTGAGATGTGAAGGCCGGAAATTGATATCATAGTATAGGGTAGCACCTGCATGTACGGCAGCGGAAAGATACCGCAACATTTGGGGACGTATGACAGGATTGATGGCAAAGAAACTGCCGAAAAGCAGATAATCGCCCGGCAAGAACGCTGGAAGTGTCAACTCCACGGAAAGTGATGCATGGTCCTTATAGAACACATACTCAGCATCATTCACTTCGTTGAGGAATGCCAGTGAAAGGTGACTTTTGCTGTTTTTCCTGATTTCGGCATACCCGGTGTCCACACCGTTGCGCTGCATGAAATCAAGAGTCAGACGCCCTATGGGGTCATCGCCCACAAACGTAGACAGCACAGGACTCAGTCCACAGCGCCCTAATGTGATAAGGGCGTTAAAGGCCGAACCACCAGGAACAGCCTTCAAAGGATTGCCGTTGCGAAAGAGGATGTCATATACAGTTTCCCCTACGCCATATATCTTCCGTGAAAACATAATAGAAATTAAAACCTACACATTAATAATATAAGGAACAAGAATGATTAAAGCCGCACTTTTCGACCTTGACGGGGTAATCATTGACACGGAAGGCCAGTATTTCCGTTTTTGGGACAGCATCGGCAAAGCATTTTTCCCGGAAATCGCAGATTTCGCCAACCGCATCAAAGGGAACACCCTCACAGCCATCTTCACTGACTATTTCGAAGGGAAAGAAACGCTTGCAAAGGATGTGGAACAACGTCTGCGGGCCTTTGAAGACGCTATGAACTACGAAATGTTCCCCGGCGTCGAAACGTTCCTCTCCCAAACACGCGCGGTGGGGATTCCGTGTGCCATTGTCACCAGCAGCAACAGAAACAAGATGGCATCGCTGACCAAACAACTGCCGACACTGACCGCGATGTTCGACCGCGTCTTCACCGCAGAAGATGCCGGACGCGGAAAGCCTTTCCCCGACTGCTACCAGCGTGCCGCTGAAACCATGGGGGCAAGCCCCGAGGAATGCGTAGTCTTCGAGGACAGCGTCAACGGACTGAGGGCAGGACACGACAGCGGAGCCTTTGTCGTAGGACTCACCACAACCAACTCCCACGACATTGTCGGACAATGGGCTGACATGGTTTGCGAAGGGCTGCACAATTGCCCGCTCGAAGCGATAGTGCAAGCCATGGCCCGACGTCAGGCAGACTATCCGACCCTATAGCTCACAGGCAGGGGACATATCACTCCCTTTGTTAGCGGGGATTACACCCGCATATTGCGCAGAAAAAAGACATGCTCCCCGCATTTTTTCTAAATTATAAACGCAGAACATAAAAAATAATTGTATCTTTGTCGGCAAATCGTTGAGACAAAATGTCTTCACCCTGTCGCAACGAAAAGAGAGATTACAAAATCAACACAACCCATACCATGAAAAAAATCCTTTTGCTTTTTCTGTCGCTCATAGTCGGCACCTTAGCCTCATGGGCACAATTGCCGGAATTCAGTACGGCAGACGCTCCCGTCTACTACAAGATAAACTTTACGCAGGGAGGGACCTATCTGCAGGACAACGGTGAGGGAACATTCCTCACAAACAACAATGCTGCAAACTCCGGCGGACAACTCTTCGCTTTCATTGGCTCGCAAAGCAGTTTCCAACTCCTTTCGAAGCTGGGAAACTATGTGACCACCGGCTACGGAACCGCCATCAACAACGGGCAGTCCACCACCCTGCTCAAAAGCGGCAGCGAAGGTAAGAATTTCCAAATCCTCAATTCGCCTTCACAGTCCGGAAAGTTCGTCATTACCACCACTGACAACACGTCGGTGGGCTTTAACACATGGGGCGGTGCTGGCGCAGAACACAACATCGGATTTTGGGACACCAAGGACGTGAACGACCAAATACAGTTCATCAGTGCCGAAGATGTCCCCGACTATACCGAGCTTGAGAAACTTATCCCCGTCAACTACACTCAGAGCGGAACAAAGCTCACTACCTGGGAACCCGTAAATCCCATGACCCTCTGGTACAACATCCCCACCACTCTTACCACTGTCAGCAACAAATGGATGGAATACAGCCTGCCCATTGGCAACGGACGCCTTGGCGCATGCCTGATGGGAGGCGTACACACCGACGAAATACAACTGAACGAAAAAAGCCTGTGGACGGGAACTTCCACCATCAACCCAAACCCGAACCATGGCAAATACATGAACCTCGGTTCGCTGTACGTGATTGACGAAAGCGGCGACTACGCCACGTTCGCCAACTACAAACGCTGGTTGGACATCGAAGACGGCATCGGTGGCGTGGACTTTACCGACGCGGACGGCAACGCCTATGCACGGAGATACTTCGCATCGGAGCCTGACAACGTCATCGTGGCTCACTATCAGGCTGCCGAAGGCAAAACGCTCTCCTTCCTCGTCAGCTTTTACCCTGGCACCGGCATCAATGCAAAAATGCCGAAATACAACGAAGGAGAGGGATACTTCACAGGCTCCACCGACCTGCTCAAATATAACACCACATTCCGTGTCATCCCCGTGGGCGAAGACGCCACTGTAACCGCCGACGCTGTAGGCGTACACGTAAGCGGCGCACAGGAAGTAATCGTGCTCCTTGCCGCCATGACGGACTACGACGGCACCAACCCTGCCACATTCTCCACTGGTGTGGGCGACGAAGGGCTTGCCGCTGCCATCGCCTCCACCCTCGATGCCGCTGCAAAGAAGAGCTACAGCGAGCTTGAGAATGCGCACGTAGAGAACTTCCGCAGCTATATGGGCCGCGTAAGCCTCAACCTTGGAACCTCCACACAGCTGGCGGCGTCCACCAAAACCACCGAGGACCTGATTAAATATTACAACAATTCCACAGCCAACAGCAAGTCGGCACAGGGACTCTTCCTCGAACAGCTTTACTTCTACTACGGACGTTATCTCGAAATCAGCTCCAGCCGCGGCAGCCTTGATGTCCCCAGCAACCTACAGGGCATCTGGAACAATTCCGCATCGGCACCTTGGAACTCTGACGTGCATACGAACATCAACATCCAGATGAACTACTGGCCTGCCGAGCCTACCAACCTCAGCGACTGCCATCTGCCCTTCCTCAACTACATTGTCAACATGACCCAATCGCCTGGTTGGAAACTTGCTGCCAAGAATGCCGGACAGAGCGTGGGATGGACCGTACATACCGAATCGAACATCTTCGGCGGTATGAGCTCCTGGATGTCAAACTATACCATTGCCAATGCATGGTATGTCAGCCACCTATGGCAACACTATCGCTATACGCTCGACAAGGAGTATCTGGCAAAGGTATTCCCCGCCATGTGGAGCTGTGCCCAGTATTGGGCAGAACGCCTGAAGCTTGCCAGCGACGGCACCTACGAATGTCCCAACGAATATTCACCGGAGCATGGTCCCGGCAGCCAGAACGCTACGGCACACAGCCAGCAGCTCTGCCGCGAACTCTTCGAGAACACCCTCGAAGCCATTGAAGTGCTGGGCAACGAAAGCGAACTTGACGCGGAATGGCTTGAAAAGATTAAGGACCGGAACGCAAAAATCGACCTCGGACTTGCCACTGAAACCTATACCGGAAACTGGGGGACAAGTCTGATAAACAGCAACACGGAAATCCTCCGCGAATGGAAATATTCGAGCTATACCAGCGGTGAGAACGGACATCGCCACCAAAGCCATCTGATGTGCCTCTACCCCTTCAACCAGGTTTATCCCGGAAGCGAATACTTTGATGCCGCTGTCAACAGCCTCAAGCTCCGTGGCGATAACTCCACAGGATGGTCCATGGGATGGCGCATAAACCTTTGGGCACGCGCACAGGACGGCGACCACGCCCGCACACTCCTTCACAACGCCCTGAAGCACTCCACCTCTTATGGAGTGGACCAAAGCCGTGGCGGCATCTATTACAACCTCTTCGACTCGCATGCTCCCTTCCAGATTGACGGCAACTTCGGCGCATGTGCCGGTATTGCTGAAATGCTCATGCAAAGTGCCACAGGAACCATCAGCATCCTCCCCGCATTACCTGGCGCATGGGCGCAAGGCAGCGTCAAAGGACTGAAGGCTGTGGGAGACTTCACGGTCAACATCGAGTGGAAGGACAAGAAGGCTACCTTTGTCTCTGTGGTCAACAACCAGGGACAGCCCTTGCGCATGACATTCCCCAACGTTTCGCTCGAGAATGGTCTGATTACCGTAAACGGTGCTTCCGTAACACCTGAGAGCAAAGAGGATGGCAGCATACTGATTCCTTCCAGCACGGCTGGCGACCTTATAGAAATATATGTGGAAAAACCCGTCGGCATTTCCGCTGTGGATGCCGGGACACACCAGGGAGATTCCACATACGACCTTGCAGGACGCCGTGCCTACAACACCCAAAAGGGCATTTTCATCACAAACGGCAAGAAGGAGGTCATCCGATAGTTTTCCACTCCGCTTCTGTTAGGAATTGGGTGCTTACCAATAACAGGCAACAACGGACACCACAAACTGGATGATGCCCCATTGCAGAAACACCCACAGCATTACGTTAGAGAGTGCATCGATGATACTTCTCGGTGCGCTCTCTTCTTTATATCTTCTTTATAGAATGCCTTTTTACACCTTATAGCACACCCTTTTTCCCATACTTCCCGGACATTTCCCGGGCAATGCCAATACCACACCATCCGCACTATGCATCCCTTACTGCTCAGCGCCGCAAGTCTGTGCGCTGCTACCGTCTTCGGTAGCCTCATCGGTTTTTTCATCAAGGAACTACCCCACAAGTGGAACGATACCGTCCTTGGATATTGCGCCGGCATCATGCTGGCAGCCTCCACCGTAGGATTAATCCTCCCCGGCTTCGAAGGACGCGGCACCATGCACTGGCTTTTTGTAGGAATCAGCGTCATGGTGGGCGCATGGTTCCTCAACCTGCTTGACGTCATCACGCCTCACCTTCATCACATCACCGGCCTCGACCCTGAGCAACATCGTGCCAACGGTCGCATCAGCCATATCCTCCTCTTTGTGATGGCCATAGCCCTGCACAAATTTCCGGAAGGAATGGCGGCAGGCGTCAGTCTGAACGGTGGAGTAGCAGGCTCTACCGACTGGACCGTCACCCTCGGCATTTCCATTCAGAACATACCTGAGGGAATGGTGGTCATTGCCCCGCTTCTCCTTGCCGGTGTGAGCCGCCTGCGCACCTTCTGCATCGCCGTGGCCATCGGACTCCTTGAAGTCGTTGGCGTGGCGATGGGATACTTCCTGGCAAACGTCTCACAGGCTTTTCTCCCACTGCTGCTCGCCTTCGCAGGAGGCGCCATGCTATATGTGACTTCCGACGAAATGATTCCCGAAACCCATGCCCACGGCTACCAAAAACAGGCCACCTATGCTTTACTTTTGGGATTTATCTCACTGCTCCTTATCGAGTAGTTCGCGGTACTTCACGCCAAGAAATGCCATCATATGCCGTTAAAATCAACGCTACAATACCCCTTTGCACAAGGAATTTTCAAAAAGCCTTTGTAGAATTGACGGGCAAAAGTTAATTTTGCAGAATCAAAAAAGAACAGCGGAGCAAAAGCCTCAAGGGCTCCCTCCCCAAAACCTTCATGAATGTATAATCCCAACGCCCCACAATACACGGTCTTCAAGGTGAAAGAGCCTTCGGAACTCCTGCCTTTCATTATCGTTTGTCTCAATGGCATCAGCCGTTCAAAGGCAAAAGCCATCCTCTCGGGCAGTGGCGTCCGGGTAGACCGCAAGATTGTCACACAGCACGACTTCATGCTGGAGCCCGGAATGACAGTGGAAATCTCCAAGCGCAAGAACGCTACGCCCCTTGTCAGCCGCTTCATCAAGCTGGTATATGAGGACCGTCATATCTGCGTCATTGAGAAGAACATCGGCATTCTCTCCATGGCGACGGACCACCATCAGTTCTGCGTCAAAACCATCCTTGACGACTATTTCCGCAAGAGCCGGCAGAAATGCACAGCCCATGTGGTACACCGCCTCGACCGCGACACCAGCGGACTGCTTGTCTACGCCAAGACCATTGAGGCAGAACAGATTCTGGAGCACAATTGGCGGACAATCGTCACCGACCGCCGCTACGTGGCTTTGGCTTCCGGACGCATGGAACGCGAGAAAGGCACCGTAGAATCGTGGCTGAAGGACAACAAAGCATACTTCACCTTCAGTTCGCCCGTTGACAATGGCGGGAAATATGCCGTCACGCATTTCCGTACCCTGCGCAGCAACGACCATTACAGCCTTGTGGAACTGAAACTTGAGACGGGGCGCAAAAACCAAATCAGGGTGCATCTTCAAGACCTTGGGCACCCCGTCTGCGGCGACATCAAGTACGGTAACGGCGACGATCCCTGCGGACGCCTCTGCCTCCACGCCTTCCGCCTTGATTTCTACCACCCCATTACCGGGGAGCATCTTCATTTCGAGACCCCAATGCCCAAGCCCTTCCTGCATGCTATGAAAGATGCGGAAAAGGCTGAAAAATAAACCCTCAAAGCACTGTCACCTCAAAGCACTGTCATGAAAAGAAATGCATTGGCTTTCCGGCGCTTCTTCCGCAGACACAGATACGGATACCCTGCCTGTCAGAAGAAAGGGAACCGCCTTGCACCATGCGTTCTGATAAAGAAATTACCCATTCCCGCAAACTTAAATTTAATTTTGAAACTATATGGCACAAATCCCTGAATTCCGCTATGCGCCGATGTTCCAACTCGGCGAGGACAAAACCGAATACCGCCTGCTGACCAAGGAATATGTCAGTGTCGGCGATTTCGAAGGTCACCCCATATTGAAGGTTGAAGCCGAAGGCCTCCGCCTGCTTATGAACCAAGCCTTCCACGACGTAAGCTTCAAACTCCGCCGTAGCCACAACGAACAGGTGGCAAAGATTCTGCGCGACCCTGAAGCCAGCGAAAACGACAAGTACGTGGCACTTACCTTCCTCCGCAACGCAGAGGTGGCATGCAAGGGACAGCTCCCCCTCTGCCAGGACACCGGAACGGCCATCATCCACGCCGAAAAAGGACAACAGGTGTGGACGGGATACGAAGATGAAGAATATATTGCACGCGGCGTCTACGACACTTATACCCAAGACAATCTGCGCTATAGCCAGAATGCTCCGCTCGACATGTACAACGAGGTGAACACCCGTTGCAACCTGCCCGCCCAAATCGACATCGAAGCCTGCGAAGGCATGGAATACCGTTTCCTCTGCGTCACAAAAGGTGGCGGATCTGCCAACAAGACATACCTCTACCAGGAAACCAAGGCCCGCATCCAGAATCCCGGCACACTGGTTCCTTTCCTTGTAGAAAAGATGAAGAGCCTTGGCACAGCAGCATGTCCTCCCTACCACATCGCCATCGTCATCGGCGGTACCAGCGCTGAGAAGAACCTCCTCACCGTGAAGCTGGCTTCTACCCACTACTACGACGAGCTCCCCACCACAGGCGACGAAACGGGACGTGCCTTCCGCGACGTGGAACTGGAGAAGCAGCTGCTACAGGAAGCCTACAAGATTGGCCTTGGAGCACAGTTCGGCGGCAAATACCTTGCCCATGATGTCCGCGTAGTACGCCTGCCCCGCCATGGTGCAAGTTGCCCCATTGGCCTCGGCGTCAGCTGTTCTGCCGACCGCAACATCAAGGCCAAGATTAACAAGGACGGTATCTGGCTTGAAAAGATGGACGAAAAGCCCTATGAGCTCATCCCCGAAGAACTCCGTCAGGCAGGAGAAGGCGAAGCCGTGAAGGTAGACCTCAACCGCCCTATGGACGAAATCTGCAGCCAGCTCTCGCAGTATCCCGTCAGCACACGCCTTTCGCTCAATGGTACCATCATCGTCGGACGTGATATTGCCCATGCAAAAATCAAGGCCCGCCTCGATGCTGGAGAGCCCATGCCGGAATATCTGAAGAACCATCCCATTTACTATGCAGGCCCTGCCAAGACTCCAGCCGGAATGCCTTGCGGCTCCATGGGCCCCACCACCGCAGGACGCATGGACCCCTACGTTTACGAATTCCAGGACCACGGCGGAAGCAGAATCATGCTCGCTAAGGGTAACCGCAGTGTTGACGTCACCAACGCTTGCAAAGACCACCGCGGCTTCTACCTCGGCTCCATCGGAGGACCTGCTGCCATCCTTGCCCAAAACAACATCAAGAGCATCGAATGTGTGGAATACCCCGAACTTGGTATGGAGGCCATCTGGAAGATTGAGGTAGAAGACTTCCCCGCCTTCATCCTCGTCGACGACAAGGGCAATGACTTCTTCAAGCAACTCAAGCCCAACCCCGGATGCACCATCCTTTAAGGGAGGAGGCAGGATGACTTTTCCCATAGGGGCAACTGAACGCTGTGATGCTATGATGATAAAGGAGAATAAGATAAAGAATCATTAAAGAGTCTTTAAAGAATCATTAGCACCACACCCCTTGAAAGACAATCTCACGACACCCCCTGCACAAGACGGTGGGGTGTCGTGCTTTTGAAAAAACATTTTGCAAGCATCTTCAAAACCAAAGATATGAAACGCCAGAAATTTCTCACCTTTGTTCTACTCTTTGCCGTTGCCCTCTGTGCCGGAGCGGCAAAGACGCCAAAATACGTATTCTACTTCATCGGCGACGGCATGGGACTTAATCAGGTAAACGGAACCGAAACCTATCTTGGAGCCCTCGAAGGCCGCATCGGCATCGGACAACTGTGTTTTGCCAGTTTCCCCTACACCGCCTACGCCACCTCGTACAGTGCCAGCAACGGCATCACGGACTCCGCAGCCGGAGGTACCGCACTTGCCACAGGATGCAAGACATACAACGGATGTCTGAGTCTGCGCCCCGACAGCGTCACTTCCGTCACCTCCGTTGCCAAATGGGCAAAGGAGGCAGGAATGGCGGTAGGCATCACCACCAGCGTGAGCGTCGACCACGCCACACCAGCCTCATTCTACGCCCACCAGACCTACCGCGGCAAATACTACGAAATCGGTTGTGACCTTGCCGCCAGCGGCTACGACTTCTTTGCAGGTTCCGACTTTCTGGTCCCCGACAGCAAGAAGGAGGGCGAAGCCGACCTGTATACACGTTGCAGCGATGCAGGATATACCATCGTCAGAGGTTTTCAGGAATACCAAAAGCATAAGGCAAAAGCCGAACGGATGATCATGTTCCAAAGCGAGGCAGCATCGAAAGCCGACCGTAGCTCCATACCCTATGCCATCGACCGCAAACCCGGCGACATGACCCTGCAGGACATTACACGGGCCGCCATTGACTTCCTCTACGGCAAGAGCCCCAAGGGATTCTTCCTAATGGTCGAAGGCGGAAAAATCGACTGGGCCGCCCACGCCAACGATGCCCGTACGGTCTTCTCCGAAGTCATCGACATGGACAATGCCGTACGCATAGCCTATGACTTCATGCGTCTGCATCCCGAAGAGACGCTCATCGTGGTCACAGCCGACCACGAAACCGGCGGTCTTGGACTTGGAAACAGCGACTATACGCTTTACACCCACCTGCTGAAATACCAAAACTTCAGTGCCAGTACCTACTCCACACACCTCGGCAAACTCCGTAAGGAACTCGGGGAGGGCTTCACCTTCGAGGCTGTCCGTAACGACCTTTCCGAAAACTTCGGTTTCTGGCGCGAGGTTCCCGTCACGGAAGAGCAGGAAGACCGCCTGCTGCTTGCCTACGAGGCACTGACCAAAGGCACCGACAAGGGCTCGGAAAGCATGTATGCTAAAGAAAACGCCCTTGGAAATCTTGCCAAGAAAATCCTCAACGACAATGTCCACCTTGGATGGACTTCCGGCACGCATACCAACGGCTACGTACCCGTCTTCGCTGTCGGAGCCGGAGCTGAGGCTTTCCACGGCCGAATAGACAACACCGAAATCGCACCCCTCATCGGCACCATTGCCGGATACTGCAACGGAAATCCTAACAACGTCCGCTAAACGACGCAACATCCACGTCCGTCATTCCCAGGAGAGGCATATACAGTACATCTGTGTATGCCTCTCCTTTCTTTTTTCGGAATATCTTCTCTGACTGCACACTCCAAGCGTAACCGACTTCTGAGCACATGTTTACGTACTTTTAGGAAAAGGCTGCAGCCTTCAACTTCCTCTTAGGGGAAAGTGCGTTTACACCCTGCTTTTTGCATCTTCTACTATAAACTCCATGTAAAATTGTGTAAAAACACAGGAGTTTAGGAACAAAAACTTTGCTGCATACAATCGTTTTCCATAATTTTGCTGACAATACAGTACACCTGTGAGTCAATCACATACGCATAAAGTAGTAAATGATAATACAATAACCCGCGAAACACAAATGAAAAGATTTCTTTACCTCGCCCTCGGAGTCGCTTTGGCAGCATGCTCCGGCGACAAATCGGGCCAGCAGGCCGCAGGCGGCAGCAAGGAATTTGCAGTCGAGACCATCGCCCTTTCATCGGCCGACCTCAGCACAAAGTATCCTGCGACCATCAAAGGTGTCCAGGACATTGAAATCCGTCCGAAGGTAAGCGGCAACATCACCCGCCAGCTTGTGGACGAAGGCGACTTTGTACATGCCGGACAGCCGCTGTTCATTATCGATCCCACACAGTATCAGGCTGCCGTTGACCAGGCACAGGCTGCCGTTAACGTGGCAAAGGCAAGCGTACAGACCCAGCAACTCACCGTAGACAACAAGAAGCAGCTTTTGGCAAAGCAGATTATCAGCCAGTACGACTATGACGTGGCTGCCAACACCCTTTCGATGTACGAGGCACAGCTTGGCCAGGCACAGGCTGCCCTCCGCTCTGCAAAAGACCAACTCAGCTATTGCACTGTACGTGCCACCAGCTCCGGTGTCATCGGCGAGATTCCCTATCGCGTAGGTTCACTCGTCAGCGCAAGCATCGCAGAGCCTCTTACCACTGTGAGCAACCTCGAGAAGATGTACGCCTATTTTTCCATGACTGAAAAGCAGTTCCTCCAGCTCACCCGTGAAAACGGAGGCAGTGAGGCCGCACGTATGAGCCTGCCGGAGGTGACCCTCATCCTTGCCGACGGCAGCATCTATGGCGAACTCGGCAAGGTGACCAGCTTCAGCGGTGTCATCGACCCCACAACCGGAAGCCTGCAGATGCGTGCCACCTTTGCCAACCCCGACAAGTTGCTCCGTTCCGGAGCTACCGGCGTCCTCCAGTTCCCCGTACGTCGCAGCGAGGCTATCGTTATTCCTCAAAAGGCATCCTATGCCATCCAGGACAAGCGCTTCGTATATGTTGTGGGCAAGGACAACAAGGTGAAGAATACCGAAATCACCGTGCTTGAACAGCACGACGGCGAGAACTTTGTAGTGACTGGCGGTCTGAAGGCCGGTGACCGTCTTGTCGTTGAAGGAGTGAACCAGTTGAAGGACGGCATGGAAATCAAGCCCATCACCGTAGCACAGAGCGAAGCACAGCGCCAGAAGTCGAAGGAACATATGGCCACCAAGGCCATGCCTGGCCAGTAATTTTCCAAAAAGCAACGGGAATCCACAACTATTTATTGTAGCAACACCATACAATGAAACTCGATACCTTTATTAACAGGCCAGTGCTCTCGACAGTCATCTCCATCTTGATTGTCCTGCTGGGCTTCCTTGGCCTTGTTTCGCTGCCTATTACGCAGTATCCCGATATTGCACCTCCCACCGTAGAGGTTTCCACCAACTACACAGGTGCAAACGCCCAGACGGTCCTCAACGCCGTCATCGCTCCTATCGAAGAGCAAATCAACGGTGTGGAAAACATGGACTACATTTCGTCCAGCGCCACCAACACCGGTGCTGCCACCATCACCGTCACCTTTAAGATGGGTACCGACCCCGACATGGCGGCTGTGAACGTGCAGAACCGTGTGAGCAAGGCTGCAGGTTATCTGCCGTCCGAGGTGACACGTGTAGGAGTCATCACGCAGAAGCGTCAGAGTTCCATGCTGATGATTTTCTCTGTTGTAGATACCGAAGACCGCTATTCCAAGGAATTCCTTGAGAACTACGTCAAAATCAACGTACTCCCTGCCGTACAGCGCGTGAACGGTGTGGGCGATGTCACCGTCATGGGCGGAAGTTACTCCATGCGTATATGGCTCGACCCGGAGAAGATGGCAGAATACGGCCTTGTACCTTCTGACATCAGCGGTATTCTTGCCGAGCAGAACATCGAGGCCGCTCCCGGAACCATCGGCGAACGGGAAAACAACACCTTCCAGTATACCCTGCGCTACAAGGGACGTCTGCAGGAAGTTTCGGAATTCGAAAATATGGTCATCAAGGCCAATCCTGACGGAACCCTCATCCGCGTTGGCGATGTGGCACGCATCGAGCTCGGACGTGAATCCTATGCATGGGGCGGAACCGTCAACGGGCATAATGCCTGCAACATGATGGTTGCCCAGATTGCCGGGTCGAACGCCACGAAGATTGTACAGGACGTCGAGAAACTCCTTGAAGAAACCAAGGACGACCTGCCTTCCGGACTGGAATACCAGATTGCCCAAAACGTCAACGACTTCCTCTTCGCCTCCATTCACGAAGTGGTTAAGACGCTCATCGAGGCATTCCTCCTTGTCTTCCTCGTCGTCTTCATCTTCCTTCAGGACCTCCGTTCCACCATCATCCCTGCCATCGCAATCCCGGTGGCACTCATCGGAACCTTCTTCGCCCTCTACATCATAGGCTTCTCCATCAACCTCCTTACGCTTTCGGCACTTGTACTGGCCATTGCCATTGTGGTCGACGATGCCATCGTGGTGGTCGAGGGTGTACACGCGAAGCTCGACATGGGCTATTCCTCGGCCCGCAAGGCATCGCTCGACGCCATGAGCGAACTTGGCGGTGCCATCGTTTCCATCACCCTCGTCATGATGGCGGTGTTCGTCCCCGTTAGCTTTATGGGCGGTACCAGCGGAGCCTTCTACCGGCAATTCGGTATCACCATGGCCATCGCCATCGGTTTCTCGGCCCTCAACGCCCTCACCCTTTCACCGGCGCTCTGTGCCATCTTCCTCAAAGCACATAGCCCCGCCGACCACAGCAAGGGTTTCAAGGAACGTTTTGCCGAGGCTCAGGATGCCGCCAAGGACGCCATGAAGAAGAAGTATGCCCCCAAGAAACTGGGACTGAACTTCCCTCCCATCGTCACACTCCTTCTCCTTGTCCTCACCATCGTGTTCATGGTGGCCGACTGCTACCAGTTTGAGAACGTCTTCGTCAGCATCATTGCCTACGCCGTGGCTATTGCCGGCATACTCGGACTGTTCGGTCAGCGTTTCATCGACAGTTTCAACGCCTTCTACGACCGTCTGCTCGAGAAGTACAAGAAGGGCGTAAACCGTTTTGTGGTGCGCCCCTATCTCACCCTCGTCCTTGTAGCGGCCAGCATTGCTGCCCTGATGGGCCTCATGACCGTCACCCCCACCACCCTCGTGCCCAACGAAGATACCGGCACGCTGATGGGCGTCATCACCATGCCTCCCGGAACCTCGCAGGACCGCACGGAACGGCTGCTCGCACAGGTCGACTCCATGGTGCAGGCTTCACCGCTCGTCGAAAGCTCCACCATGATTTCCGGATATTCCTTCATGGGCGGAGAGGGACCCTCATACGGTTCGTGCATCGTCAAACTCAAGGACTGGAGCGAACGCAACCCCATCACCGAGAGCGCCAACCTCACCTTCATCAACCTCTACCTCGAATCGCAAAAGTCCTTTAAGGACGCACAGGTGCTCTTCTTCGCACCGCCTATGATTATGGGTTATGGTGTCTCAAACGGATTTGCCCTTAACCTTCAGGACCGTACCGGAGGTTCCATCAACGATTTCGAGAAAGTGGCCAACGACTTCATCAAGCAGCTCGAGAAATGCCCTGAAATCCAGAGTGCACAGACCTCATTCTCCACGAACTTCCCGCAACTTACCATCGACATTGATGCCGCCCAGTGCAAACGTGCCGGAGTCAGCCCCAGCGATGTGCTTAGTGTGCTCCAGGGCTATTACGGCGGACTCTACACCTCGAACTTCAACCGTTTCGGTAAGATTTACCGTGTGATGATTCAAGGCGAACAGAGCCAACGTGCCGATGTGGAATCGCTCTACAAGGTGAAGGTCCGCAACAACAAGGGCGAAATGTGCCCCATCACGGAGTTCATGACGCTCACCCCGACAAAGGGTCCTGACGTCATCAACCGCTTCAACCTTTTCACATCCATCTCCATCAACGGTAACCCTGCCGACGGCTACACCTCGGGACAGGCCATCGAAGCCATTGCCCGCTGTGCCAAGGAAAACCTTCCTGTGGGTTATTCCTACGAATTCTCCGGCCTGACGCGTGAAGAGGCTGGCAACAGCGGCGGAGGTACAGGCATCGTCTTCATTCTCTGCTTCATATTCATCTACCTCCTCCTCTCCGCACAGTACGAAAGTTACCTGCTGCCTTTCGCTGTGCTGCTGAGCGTACCGTTCGGACTTGCCGGCTCCTTCATCTTTGTATGGCTCATGGGTGGTCTGAGCATGATTCCCGGTACAGTAGGTCAGATTGCAAACATGATTTTCGGTTCGCCGTCAAACAACATCTACACACAGATTGCTTTGATTATGCTTATCGGTCTGCTTGCCAAGAACGCCATCCTCATCGTAGAGTTTGCCCTCGACCGCCGCAAGATGGGCATGAGCATAACCGCTGCTGCCATGCACGGTGCCGCCGCACGTCTGCGCCCGATTCTCATGACATCGCTTGCCATGATTGTGGGTCTGCTCCCCTTGATGTTTGCCTTCGGAGTCGGTGCCAACGGTAACCGTGCACTCGGAACAGCAGCTATCGGCGGTATGCTTATCGGTATGATTTGCCAGATTTACGTCGTTCCTGCACTCTTCCGCATCTTCCAGGCCCTTCAGGAGAAATTCACTCCCATGGACTTCAGCGGAAGCGAGAGCAAGGATGCAGAAGCCGACATAGTGCAATACACCAAATAAAACCATAGAACGGGAAGACGGCATGGCATACGCCATCTCTGGCAGGCATGCCGCCATTCCCTTCGCTTCATCTCCATCCACAATGAATCCAATGAAGTACTCATCCCTATATATCTTCATTGCCGGCAGTGCGTTGCTGAGCAGTTGCGGACTGTTCGGACACTACGAGCGCGACACCCAGGGCGTAGAGACCTTAGCCAAAGACCTCTATCGCGACCCTCAGGCTGCAAATGCGCCTATGACGGCCGTCGACACCACCTCTTTCGGAAACACTCCATGGCAGGAAGTCTTCACGGAGCCACAACTTCAGGCCCTCATCAGCCGTGCCCTTGAACAGAATACCGACATCCGCAAGGCACAACTTACCGTGAAGCAGGCAGAAATCGGCCTCCGCGTCAACAAGCTTGCCTATCTGCCGCAGATTGCACTGTCGCCATCCGGAACAGTCTCCAAGGCCTTCATTGACGGTGCTTCGAACAGCAAGACCTACGAAGTGCCCCTACAGGCAAGCTGGCAGATTGATGCCTTCGGTACGCTCTACAATTCCAAGAAACAGGGCGAACAGACTGTCCTCATTGCCAAGGCATCGCAACAGGCCACACGCACGGCCATCATTGCTGCCGTTGCCAACATGTATTACGGCTTGCAGATGCTTGACGAACAGCAGCGCATCACAAAAGCAAACCTCGAACTCTGGCAAAAAGACATCGAAGCTATGGAAGCCCTTAAGGACTATGCCGGCATGATGAACTCATCTGCCATTGCCAGTGCCAAAGCCCAGGTGCTCCAGATTGAGGCGTCGCTGCCTACCATCGAGGACAACATCCGCCAACTTGAGAATTCGCTCTGCAGCATCCTTCACGAGGCTCCGCACGCCATCGCCCGTCCCGCATTCTCAGCAACGGGATTCCCCGAAAGCTTTTCGGCAGGCATCCCCATGCAGATGCTTGCCAATCGTCCGGATGTAGCCATTGCCGAGGCACAACTTGCCCAACAGTTCTATGGCATACAGGCCGCACGCGGAGCATTCTGCCCCAGCCTCAACATTGCCGCAAGCGGAGCATTCACCAATTCCCTCGGAACCGCCATCATGAATCCCGGGAAATGGCTCGCTGCCGGTGTGGCAAGCCTCACACAGCCACTCTTTGCACAGGGCAAGCTCCGTGCAAACCTGCAGGTGGCAAAAATCAATGCAGAATCTGCACAGCTCAACTTCGAGCAGACGCTCATTGATGCCGGTGTGGAGGTGAGCAACGCACTCGCTGCCTACTCTACAGCCGTCACCACCACCGACCTTGCCGAACAGACCCTTCTGCAGCTTCAGAAGGCCTACGACGACACCGAGTATCTCTTCCACAACGGCAACACCACCACCTACCTCGAAATCCTCTCCGCACAGATGAACCTCCTGAACGGACAGCTCAATGTGGCCAACCAACGCTACAACAAGGTGCTCGCCGTCATCACCCTCTATCAGGCCCTCGGAGGCGGACGTGAATAAAACCCTTATCTTAAGTCTATCATTATGATCAGTCCATTAGCATACGTCGACCCTTCTGCCAAAATCGGCAAGAACGTCGAAATCCGTCCTTTTGCCTACATCGAGGGCAACGTGGAAATCGGCGACGATTGCGTCATCATGTCCAACGCCTGCATCCTCGAAGGCACCGTCATGGGCCGTGGAAACCGGGTGTACCAGAATGCCGTCATCGGCAGCATTCCACAAGATTTGCACTATGTTCCCGGCACCCCCGGCCGAGTGGTAATCGGCAACGGCAACGCCATCCGCGAAAACGTGGTCATTGCCCGTTCCCTCACGCCCGAAACCGCCACCGTCATCGGCGAGGAGAACCATCTGATGAACAAGGTACACGTCTGCCACGATGTGCGCATCGGCAACCACACCGTGCTGGGCATCTCCGTCAGCGTGGCTCCAGAATGCCTCATCGGCGACTGCGCCATCCTTTCCTCAGCATGCGTCGTACAGCACAGTGTGCGCATCGGAAAATGCTCCCTCCTGCAGAGCGGATGCCGCGTACAGAAGGACGTGCTGCCTTACGCCATCTTCGGTGGCAATCCTGCATCCTTCCACGGGGTCAACAAGATTGTCCTGAAACACGTGAATCCCGAACTCGACGAACGCCGCCTGAGACACATCAACAATGCCTTCCGACTCATCACCGCCGGCAACTTCTCGTTGGAGGATGCCGTCATCAAGATTCACGAACAGATAGCCCCAGACCCGGAAATCGAAGAAATCACCGATTTCATTTCCACTACGCGCCACGGCATCATCCGCCATGTCGCCAAGGAAGACTGACATTTTCTTCGTAACCTCCCCCGACGTACAACATTTCTGCCCGTCCGTGCACCTACCTCACAAGGTTTATGGCGCACAGACGGGCAGAATCTTTGCTTCTTCCCCCGACATTCCGTGTCGAGGCAACCCTTCGTTTTCGGTAAAGCCATATGGGCAGAAGCCAAACCGACGACAAACCGAGAGCAATATCAAACTCTGGAGCAGCGAGAGCAGAAGCCAAGCGACGCCAAGCCGAGAGCAATATCAAACTTGTTTGAATATTGCCGAGGCGCGAAGAAGCAAGGCGGTAGCCATGCTTGCTTGAGCTATGCCGAGTCGCGACAGAGGAAGGCGAAGCCAAGGAGGAAGGCGAAGCCAGCTGTTTGGATTATACCATGGCGAGAATTGACGAACGAAGCATGAGCAGAGCATCGAATTCATTCGAATGCTTTGCCATGCAAGGAGGAAGAAGACAAAGTCAAAACGAAGGATGAAATCCAACGTTTTTAATATAGTACATGTCATTATAACCCATTACTTACGCTCAAATGTCAATTCTAATCTTTGGATGCCTTTCTTATTCGCATTGGCAAGAACAAGGACGTATGTCAGTTGCTCTCCCTTATTCATCGTGGTAGTCACGTAGCGGAAATCGTCTTCCGTAACGATATATTTCAGCATGGGACCGCCGCCAGATGCCACCACAAGACGTATCTTGTCAGAAAGAGGAGAGATAACGTAGGCATATCGAGCCATATACGTTGTACTATTGAGTTTCACCCAATCAGGGACTGTTGGGTCTAAAGTATTATTCAGATAGATGCGGCAGTTCTTGTAGGATGGTCTTTCATTTCCCTCTGAACTGTATATTGTTCCGTTGCCATCAACAAATATTGGAGAGGACACGGAATACTTCTCTATAGGGCACTGTTCCTCATAGACAATGTCTGCCTCAGACTTGATTGCATTAAATGATAGCAGAAAGGATATGACAAAAAAAGGCGTGGAGGAAGCCTGTGCTAAAATTAAAAAGGAAGGGCTGGAACAGGAAAAGGTTATGATTCTTTATCTTCCGGATTGTCATGAGAGTCTGGCTGGAATTATTGCAGGAAGAATCAGAGAGCAGTACAACCATCCGGCGTTTGTTTTGACAGACAGCGAGGAGGGGGTAAAGGGCTCTGGGCGTTCCATTTCTTCTTATTCTATGTATGAGGAAATGACAAAATGCAAGGATTTGTTCTTGAAATTCGGCGGACACCCTATGGCAGCAGGCCTTTCTCTAAAGAAGGAGAATGTGGGAGAGTTTATCCGGCGTATGAATGAGAATTGTGCTTTAACAGAGCAGGATTTTGTTCCAGTGG
>SFJN01000153.1 GCA_004555055.1 Bacteroidales bacterium
TATCAGTAAATACAGGATGTTTCATTGCTGTTCCCCTTGGAAAACATGCAATTTTCCGAAGCATTTGGCAAAATCATGCACGAAAATTCATTTTTTTTGCCGTTCTTTCTCACGGAAAATGCACGTTTCCTACACCATTTTTACCTGTTTATGTATGAAATCCTACACCCTTGCGCAGAATCCTACACCCAATCCTTCATCCGAAAATGCCAATAAATACAGGATGTTTGAGGTGTGGGTGTAGGAAATGTAGGATTTTTTTCAAAAACTTTTTCGGAGGGAGAAGAGACATTGTCTCGGAAGTTGCAGAACATCGGACTTCTTTGGGCAAAAGTACGGATGTTTGCCTCAAAGAAATCCGATGTTTTTGTTGGATTTCGTCCTTTGTTTCCTGCGCTCGGCATAGCTCAAGCAAGCTTGGCTCTGCTCTCGCTGCTCCAGAGTTTGACATTGCGCTCGACTTGGCATCGTTGGCTTCTGCTCTCGCTTGAGGAAAAGCACTATTTTCTTTGTGGAGATTTGCTGAATCTGTATACGGCATGCAGCATTGCGTAGCGCGGAATAGACATGTACCACGTTTCTGTGCGACCTTGCGCGTTCAAGGTCTGGCGTACGTTGGAGATGTTGTTCAGAATGTCGAATCCGTCAAGCATCACGGTCAGCCTGCCCTTCATGAACTTCTTTGCCACACGTATGTTCCACACAAAATGGTCCGTGTTGAATGCCTTGTCGGCGTATCCTCTGCGGCTATACATGGTGGCGTCTGTTGAAATCTGCCAGCCCATGGGGATGTCTGCCGTGCAGTTGATTCCGTATTGGTACGACGCAGCGTCTGTGGTGACGAAACCGGCTCTGGGCGAAGTCTGACGGGTGTATGTCCCTGAGGCTTTTCCCCCCAGATGTATGGAACTTATGGAATAGTTTATGCGCAGACCTTGCGTCAGGTAGGTGGTGCGGACCGCACTTGTTTGTGGGACTTGGTCCGGGGAGTCGCTGCTGAGGTCCATGCTGTGCCGGTAGGTCGCCTCGGTGTTCAGTTCCAACTTCAGCCGTTTGCGTTTGTCCAATGGCGTGGAGCAGTTTACCTTGCCATTGAGGACATTGTTCCCGTTCACGTTTTCCGGGCGATAGGTGTAGATGCCGGTATGCCTGTCGTAGGTATATCCCATGGCTACGTCGTTGCGCGACAGTTGGTATGAAACGTTGGAAGATACCATGCGTTGCGTTTCAGGGCTGTTCCACACATAATTCATTTCCCAACGGTGGCTGTGCGTCACGTGCAGGCGGTTGTTGCCGGTATAGACCTCCAGCGGATTGTCGTCGGTGCGCACATCCACGAAGTAGTCTATGGATGCCGGTGCCATGGAGACCCGGTAACTTGCTTTCAGTTCGTGGTAAGATACCAGTCGGCCATCCTCATCCTTGTTCAGCCACATCTTGCCCACCCGCAGTGAGGGACGGAAAAGCACATAGTGTTTGGTAATCGTCGTATCTGTCAGTGCCGGACGGTTGTAGTCCAATCGGTTGCGGTCTATGCTGAGTGGAAGGTTGAGGCCGAATGACCAGGTGCTGTTTTTATACTCATTCCTGTTGATGTTCAGTGCTACCACATGGTAATCGTTCCGCAGGGTGGAATACTTGCTGTGCTCCGGGTCGAAAGTCTGGGTCAGCCAGTCGGTTACTGATGGCAGAACACCGAGTTCCGGCCAGTCGTCGGCATCGTTCGCAAGATAGTCGAGACGATACAGGCCATAGTTTTGGCGGGTGTGGTCCGTTGTGTATTCGTATGAAGGGCTGATGAGCCAGTTGCGTCCGATGCCGCAGTAGTAATATGAAGCCTTGGCGGTGGCAGAATGGCTGCGGTAGTCCTCCTTCCCGTACTCATTCCTCAAATCCGCCGATGCACCGCCTTGCGGATAGTCACATAGCTTGTGGGCAAAGTTGTCGTGTCTGGTGTCGACGAAGTTGCCGCGTGCTTCAATCAGGAAGTTGTCGTTCGTGTGCGGCAACTTTATGGCGGCCTGCGCAGTCATGCCTGCGGACAGATAGTAGCCGTCTCTCTTGGATTCTTCAGATACGCGGTTGATGATGCCGGCAAGTTTGGCAGGAGACACGTCCGGACTGAAAAGCGTATCCAAAGATTCGTCCGTCAGGTTTTCGCTGAATGACTGCACAGAGCGGTCGAGACTGCTGCCGCTGTTGGAGGAATAGTGAAGGTTCGGGTTCAGTGTGACGTTTACCCACTTGCTGTTGAAGGTCCAGTTGTGATTGGTATTGAAGTAAAGGTCGTGCGCACTGCTTGCATGGCGTATTCGTCCGTACGAGTCGCCACCTTGCAGGAAGGTTTGTCTGGCTGTCAGTTCCCTTGTCCGTGTGTCGGTGTGGCTTACGGTAGCCTCTCCTTCCAGTTTGACGCTGTGCATACGGGCATTGACCAGATAGTCTATTCCACCATTCTGCATGGTTCTTATGCCGTCTTCTATGGCGGGCATCCACTCGCTGCTCTGCCCGGGACGTTGCCTGTCGTTGAGATTGTTGACATTTGCAAAGGCCGACAGGCGCGAATGGGTGGTATATCTGAGTGCAAAAAGTCGCGCCAGATAGCGTTCGTCGGTGCCGCCTCCACCCTCCACATTGGCCATCCAGCCTGTTTGGTAGTCCTTCTTCAGCTTGACATCCATGACCAGCATCTCGTCGCCGAGATTCTTGCCCATCAGTTTGCCGAGGCCGCTCATTTTGTCATAGACCCTGATGTCCTTCACCATATAGGTGGGGAGGTTTTCGAGCATGACCGAGCGGTCTTTTCTGAAGAAATCCTCGCCATTCAGCAGCAGGCTTTCCACCTGTTTCCCATTGACAAGGATGCGTCCGTCGTCCTTCAGTTCCGCGCCCGGCAACTGGCTGATGAGTGCGTCGAGCATGGAGCCTTCCTCCAGTTGGAATGCATCGGCGTTGTAGACGACGGTATCTCCGCGAAGATAGAATTTTACTTTCGTGGCCTTTACGACCGCTTCGTCCAGCTTTACTTCGCGCGGAGCACGTTTCATGGTGATGGGCGCGTGCAGTATGGCCATCTCGCTCCTTCGCAGTTTGTCGATTTTGTAGGGCAGGGTCACCGTCTCGTACCGGTCTTTGCTCAAGCGGAGGAAGTATTCGCCCGCCTCTGGGAGGGGTGCTACAAAGACGGGGCGCAAATAGGCCACTTCCACGTTGTCAGTGATGGTCCACTCGAACACCAGGATGCTATCCTTGTTCAGTAGTTGCGTCTTCACGTCAACCAGCGGCCTACGTGTCACGTTGTCCAGCACTTGACCATACAGGATATGGTATTCATTCTTCATCAGATCATCTGTTGTGATCAATGGTTTTTCCTGGGCATGGACATACAAGATACACAGATGAAACAGGAAGAAGGTAACGGCAACAATTCTTTTCATAGAACATCTCTTTTTGAAATGCCTGCGTCCCTTCATCCTATGCCGCAGCAGGATAAGGACGTGCCAGGCTGATTGTCAGTTATTTCCTTCTCTTGTCTTTGACAGTTGAGGGGGCCTCGGCAGGCTTCAGACAGAGCATGCGGACATTGCAGCTGTTGAGGTATGCCTTATCGGCCTTGATGCTGAGACAGACGTCGCCTCCGGCATGATGGAAGGGTGCAGAGGTGTGGAGCTGTATGTCCTTGTTGTCATCGATGAATCCATTCCATTCCGAGCTGTCGGCATCGGAAATGATGGCTAAGGCGACCGCTTCTTTCCAGTCGGCATGTTTGAGGTCGGTTCCCTTGGTGTCGGGACAGATGGTGGCAAGGATTTCCGACGGTTTTGCAGCATTTGCAGCCGTAATGCGCAGTCCGCTTCCGGCATTTTCGGTGAGGGCTGTAAGGGAATAGTATCCAGCGTCGAGGTTTTGGGTCCGGTTCATTTCGATGCTGATGGGCTTTGCGTCGTCAAGGCGCCGGATGAAAGGATAATTATAGGGCAGACTCTCCATGTCTTCATCGTGAAGGATGATGTATGGAAGTACATTCTGCATCTCGGAGATTTTCCATCCGCTCTCGTCAAGACGCTGCCATTGCGTCATGTCTTCGAGGGTGATGCCGTTGCGTGTGCAGTTTTCCATGTGGATTTTCTCCTCCTGGTTGTGGATGTCCATCCCGAATATCAGGCCACATGAAATGCAGGTGGCAAGGGCAATGAGCCATATGACGAGGAAAGTAAAGAAGCGTCCGCGCGAGAAACCGCTGCCGGAAGGACGGATAAGCGAGATGATGCCCCAAAGCAAAAGGGCAAGCACAACGATGCCGGAGATGAGGGATGCCAGCAATATCGGGCTGCCGGACTGGATGTAGGATAGGGTGCTGGGGTCGAACATGGAGGAAAGGACGCCGATGCCGCAGCCGAGGCTGACGAGCAGGCCGATGGTGGAGATGATGAGGCCGAGGAGTGTGGCGGCAAGAGGAAACAGCATGGCGGCAAGGAATAGCATGGTGATGATGTGCAGGCAGCCGGAGAGACTGGCACCGCTGCGTCTGGCTGCGGCATCCTTCTCGTCGGCAAGGCTTTCGGATTCGCTGACAATCTGGTCTTTCAGGGTGTTGGGGTTTACCTCGCGCCCCTTCATCCGCAACTTATCTTCAGGTGTGACGGCACGAGGAGTGATGATGAGCAGCAGGATGTAGAGCATCGGGATGATGAAACTGAAGCATCGGGGAGTGAAATGTATGGAAGCGAAGAAAACGGTGAGAATGACCGTTAGGAGTCGCCATACCGTTACATCGCCTACCTCAAAATACTCGGCAAGGCCGGAGCATACGCCGCCAATCATCTTGTCATCGGTATTGCGGTAGAGACGTTTGTTACGTACGCGGTCGCGGAGACGGTTGAAGAAGTCGTTCTGCCTTTCCTGGTCTTCCGGCTTCTTGCGGTTTTCCACGTTTTCTCCTTCCGCGATGCCGGTAGCATTGTCGGTGTCTTCGGTGGTGCTTTCGCGACTTTCGGTGTTGGCCTCATCGTCAATGTCGGTGGCATTTCCGATTTTTTCAATGATTTCCTTTACTGTCTCGATGTTCACGGCTTCCATGCCCTGTTCCTTGCGTTCCCAGAGCAGTTCTGCCACACGGTGTTCGATGTCGTCGGCAATCTCCTCGCCGCCTTCCTGACGCTGGAAATAACTCTTCATGCTCTGCAGGTAGTTTTCGAGCAGTTGGTAGGCATCCTCGTCGATGGCGTAGATGGTGCCGAATATGTTGATGCTGATATTCTTTTTCATGGTTTCTATGATGTTTTTGGTGCAAAGATGCCCATGATGTTCATAATGTAGGGGGCAGATTCTTGCGGGGTGAATGGTTGGGGAAGAATGTGGATGCGGGGGCACCCGTTGTCAGATTTCCGCCGCATCGGTTGGGCTGATGCCGGCAGTGGGAGGCATGTCGTCCGCTGGGGCTGCCGCTGTGACAGGACCGGGGGGAAGGGCTGCGACCGAAAAACGCTGTTGGAGGATGTTGACGGTGTTGGCCAGTTCGTTCCAACTGGCATCGAGCTGCAGCAGGGCCTCTTCGCCTTCATCGGTGAGCGCATAATATTTACGTGGCGGACCCTGCGTGCTCTCTTGCCATTCGTATTTCAACCATCCGTCTTTCTTCAGACGGTTCAGCAGGGGGTAGAGTGTGCCTTCCACCACAATCATTTCGGCTTGTTTGAGATGCGAGATGATGTCGTTGGCATAGGAAGGCCTGTGTCGCAGCAAAAGGAGAATACAATATTCGAGCATCCCTTTGCGCATTTGTGATTTTGTATTGTCAACATTGGCCATAAGGAATAGGAGTATTTATAGGTTCGTACAGGTTTCCACCTTAGGACCCGGCGCCATTTGTGGTTCTCTGGGCGGAAAATCATGGTGCAAAGGTACGAAACTTTATCTAGGCGCACAATACGGCTTTCACCGAATAGTTACATAGCAATCAGAGAAGTCATAGCAAGAATTTCCCATTTAAAGAATAGATATTCTATGAATAAAGATTATTCTAAAAGTTATGCTAACTTTTCCTCTATACTATCCACAAAAGCTTCTACACTATCAAGCATACCAACTTCACGTAACTTGAAAACAATATCAAATTCCTTTTCTATCATAGAGACAATAATCATTTGGGTAACAGAATCCCAATTATCAAAATCATCTGTTGTCATGTCCTCAT
>SFJN01000154.1 GCA_004555055.1 Bacteroidales bacterium
ATTTTCCCTCACATCATAAGAAAGTGTTGTTGAACTATTTGTTTGTCCCAATAAAAGAAATGCTTTTGATGTGACGAACGTCCGGATATCCATTTCTCTTATTTCCCGAAATACAAGATTCTCACTCCTCGTGGTGGAATATCAAGCGTGTCTCCGAGTGTTAGCGTGTCTCCGCTGATGACCTCGTAGGCGAGGTTTGTCGGTAAGGCCTCGTCCAGAATGCAGAGGTGTGCTGTCGCCGTATGGGAGGTGCCGTTGAGCATCACGGTAACGGTCTCGTCGTCCTGCTTCCGCGAGAAGCAGTAAATCCCATTGCGTATGGTAAATTGCGTCATGCTGCCCTCGCTCACGGCACGCCGCCCCTTTCGGAACTGCAGGAGGCGGCGGGTATAGTCATAGCGAGCATTTTCGATGGCGGTACGTCCCTGCGGTGTAAAGGCATTCCGTTCGTCGTTCGGCCATCCTCCAGGGAAATCCTGTCGCAACAGTCCGTCCCCCTGGCTCTTGTTGCTCCAAAGACCAATCTCGTCACCATAATAAAGTTGTGGGATGCCTCGTGCAAAGAGGAGAATGGCCAATGCCTGTCGGTAACGTGCGGTGTCGGCGCTTTGGGCCTCGGTGGCACAGAAGCGGTCGGTGTCGTGATTGCTGAGGAAGGTGAGCAGGTGGAGCGGATTCTCGTAGACCGCATCCTGTGCGAAGTAGTCCCAAAGTCGTGCAAAGCCATGGTCCCAATCGTCTGTTTCTTCGTCGCAGACTTTGCCGAGGAGGGCCATGAGGGGAAAGTCCATGACTGTCTTCAACTCCGTGTCCGTGGTAGCCAGCCTGCTGCCCTTTTGCCAGGGTGCTACGCCGACGTTATAGTTTATCCACGTTTCTCCCACCACGTTGTAGCCGGGGTATTCTTCCTCGAGACGTCGGTTCCACTGTGCCATGGCTTCTACATCACAATAGGGGTAGGTATCTTGTCGTATGCCGTCGATGCCGGCATATTCCGTCCACCAGATGCTTGTTTGCATCAGGTAGTCCATCACTAACGGATTGCGTTGGTTAAGGTCGGGCATTTCACGGGTGAACCATCCGTCGGTGGCAATCCGCCTCTCACGGAAAGTGGAATGTGGGTCGATAAGGGTGCCCAGCTTATAGTTGGTCTGCACGTAACGGGCATCGAAGTTGAACCAGTCCTTACCGGGGAGGTCGGTATAGAGGAAATGCGCTGCCCCACAATGGTTAAAGACAAGGTCCATGATGTATTTGATGCCTTGCTGATGGCAGTGTGCGACAAAGCGCTTGAATTCCTCGTTCGACCCTATTCGGGGGTCAACCTGGTAGTAGTCTGTGATGGCATATCCATGGTAGCTTCCCTCTGGCATATCGTTGGTGAGGATGGGTGTGGACCATATGGCGGTGATACCGAGGTCGTGGAGATATGCGAGGTGGCTGTCCATGCCTGCCAAATCGCCGCCGTGGCGGCCGTAGGGTTCGTGACGGCCAAGGGTGCGGTCCTTCATTCCGAGGCCGTCGTCGTTGGTGGTGTTACCGTTGGCAAAGCGGTCGGGGATGAGGAGATAGAGAACGTCCGAGGCATCGAAACTTCCAAGGCGGAGAGGGGTGCGCGGACGGATTTCATAGGGCTGCCGCAGACAGCTTTTTCCGTTTCGTACCAGCACGATGTCGAAGGTTTGGGGGCGTGCATGGCGAACGTCGAGATAGAGGATGAGGTAGTTGGGGTTTTCTGTACGGACAGTGCGCAGGAGTGCGATATCGCTGGTGTTATCCAAACGGACACTGCAGGCTGAGATGTTTGTTCCATGCAGGAGAATCTGCAGTTCGGGGTGCTTCATCCCTGCCCACCAGTTCAAGGGATGAACGTGCGAGAGGGAAGGCTGCGGAGAGGTTGTCGTTGCCGGGCGAGATGCTACCGGCAGGATGAAGAGGATGGCCAGTAGGAATAGGCACAGACAATGAATTGCTCTTTTTGACATGGCGGGGATGTGGTGTGTGTGAAATGTGTGAAAGGGGGATGTGAAAATGCAAAAAAGGTAGGGGACAGATGGCGGGATGGGGATGCAAATTTACGAAGTTTTTCGCGCATTCGTCCCCCTGCAGGCGTTCCGTCAAGCGAAAATCCAAATGGGGCGGATTTAAAACAATTGGTAATCAGTCTGTTATGTGTCTATTGTACACTTGAATTTATAAAGCGCAAAATAGGCTCTATGGAGCTGTCAGGTACCCATAGCCCAAACGGGAGTTGACGGTGCGCGTGAAAAATATCGTGTGCAAACCTTGCCGCCTCACCAAAAAAGCGTAATTTTGCGTGCACGACCCATCCTATGTATGTGCCGTCCGCTGATACCCTTGGTATTCCATCTTCTTTGGCTACACTATAGTCTAAGTAAACATGTCCTCGTGCCCCCCCAAAAAAATATATTATATAAGAAGCATATGTCAGACCACAATTCTTCAGTGACGTTGAAGGAACGTACCGCAAGCGGTATGTTCTGGTCGGCCTTTGGCAACGGTGCCCAACAGGTGGTGACCATGCTCACCGGTATTGCCCTTGCGCGCATGCTCAATGTAGAAGATTATGGTTTGGTGGCTCTGCTGACGGTGTTCTCTGTGATTGCGGGGAATATCCAGGAGAGCGGTTTTACCTCCGCCCTGGGCGTCCGGCGTGATGTGAGGTCCGAAGACTTCAATGCCGTCTTCTGGTTTTCGATAGGTGTGAGTGCAGGGCTCTACGTGTTGCTCTTCCTTGCAGCGCCTCTGATAGCATCCTTCAACCGCTGTCCGGAACTGACGCTGCTGGCACGTGTGTCCTTTGTAGGCTTTTTCATCTCCTCGCTGGGTACGGCACAGGCAGCATGGCTGTTCCGGAACCTGATGGTACGCGAGAAAACCTCTTCGCAGGTGCTTGCCTCGTTTGCGGCAGGGATTGTAGGCCTTTCGGCAGCAGCGGGAGGTTGGGGATGTTGGGCCCTTGTGGCCATGGACCTTTTGTACAAGACGGTCTATACTGTCATGCTGTGGGTGTATTCGCCGTGGAGACCGTCGTTGAGGGTTAGCTTCCGTCCCATTGCCGAAATGTTTGGCTTTGGCAGCAGCATATTGCTGACGAACATCCTTAACACCCTCAATGCGCAGTTGCTGCAGGGTGTGCTCGGACATTTTTTCCCCTTACGGCAGGTAGGATATTATTCGCAAGCCAACAAATGGAGTCTGCTGTCGAACGGCCTGCTTGCGGGGATGGTTTCGTCCGTGGCACAGCCTGTGCTCGCCAAGGTGGGCGACAATGCGGAACGGCAGACCAGAATTTTCCGAAAAATGCTGCGTTTCACGGCTTTCCTGGCCTTTCCCCTGCTCTCGGGCCTTGCCCTTGTAGCTCCCGAGTTCATTCCGCTGACTATTGGCGACAAATGGTCTCCCTGCGTCCCCTACCTTGCCCTGCTCTCCATTGCTGCGGCTTTCTCCACAGTGAACGGTGTGTTTACGCATCTGATGGTTTCGTGCGGACGTTCAAGGCTTTATCTCTTTACCACGGTGTTGCTGCTGTCGGTGCAGGGCTTGCTGATTGGGCTCACTGCTGGATGGGAGGACATGTTCCTGCTGCTGGCGGGCATTGTCTTGTTACAACCGTGTTGGACGCTGTTCCTGGCCATGATTGTGCATGGGATGCTTTCAGTCGGCATAAAGGAAATGATGGCCGACATGTTGTTTTTTGCCTGTGCTGCCGCCCTGGCCGTATTGGTGGGGTGGGGGAGTTGCCGGTTGTGCTTCGGTGATGCTTGCAGTCTGGGTTGGTGGAGGTTGCTTCCGATGGCGGTGAAGTGCTGCACTGCGGTGTGCACTTATCTCGTTGTCATGCAGATTGTGCGTCCTGATGTCTATCTGGATAGTCTGGACTTTATCAAACGGCACATGAGGTCCAGAGCAAGGAAATCAATCTGAAATACAGACGATGCACATGCATCGTGGATGCTTTCGACCATCATTTCCCGTCGGCCCCCTGAAAAGAAAGGCAAAAAGGGGGACTGTTTTTCGTGCAATCCCGCACTTTGTCGTATCTTTGCAGCATCAATCTGTAAAACCTGTGCATTCAAAAGAAAGCCCATGACATCCTCTCCAAAATATACTGTCACGTTTGTCGGCGCCGGACGTTTAGCCACACAGCTGGCCATTGCATTGCAAAACGCCGGACACCGAATTATGGGCATTTACAGCCGTACCCGCCTTTCGGCGGACAGATTGCTCCGGCAGTTGGAACACAAAAGCCCCATTGTGGTGACAAACCGGTTGACAGACCTTCCCTGGACGGACGTCTACATCATTGCCGTCACAGACACTGCACTTACGGAGGTGATTGTGCAGTGGCCCCAGCAAGCCAAAGATAGGGTGGTGCTGCACACTGCCGGAAGTCTGGCTATGGACATGCTGAAGCCTATTTCGGGTCACTATGGCGTGCTTTATCCCATGCAGACATTCAGTATGGGAATTCCGGTGGATTTCAAGGAGGTCTTTGTATTTACGGAATCCAACTGCCCCACTGTGCAAAAGGTGGTAAGCGACCTTGCCCTTAGTATTTCGAATCATGTCTGTGAGCTTTCTTCGGCAGCGCGCAAACATCTGCATATAGGGGCTGTAATGGCTTGCAATTTCTCCAATCATCTCTACGAAATGGCATTCAACTATCTCTCGGAATACGGTATTCCGCCAGATTGCCTGTTGCCGCTCATCGACGAAACGGTGGCAAAGCTGCACAGGATGTCGCCTCACGAAGGGCAGACGGGGCCGGCATGCCGTGGCGACAGGCGGGTGTTAGAGGAGCATTTGCAGATGCTTGACGGCCATACTTTGCTCAGGGAATTCTATAAATTGTTTTCTGACAGCATAGCCAAAAGCTTTGCATAAGGGTTCTATATGACAGCCTCCCGGCAGACAGGTATGCACCTGGCGACGATGTCAGCCTTTTCAATGGATTCTTTTTCTTCATCTTGGAATATTCCGAAAATAATAACGCTTTTTATGATAGCTTACGATTTATCAAAAATACGTGCCATGGCTTTCGATGTGGACGGAGTGTTGAGCAGCCCTTTGGTCATGCTCATTTCCGGTCAGCCCACACGTACAGCAAACATCAAAGATGGCTATGCCTTGCAACTTGCCGTGAAAAGAGGTTTCGACATTGCCATTGTTACTGGTGGTAGCTGCGAAAAGGTGCGGGAAAGATACAGAGGGCTCGGCATAAAGGACATTTTCATGGGACTAAGCGTGAAAATTAATGTGATGAAGGAATGGATGAAGGAAAAGAATCTGAGTCCTGAAGAAGTGCTTTATATGGGCGATGATATTCCTGACTACCAGACCATGAGATGTGTGGGATGCAGCTGTTGTCCGCATGATGCTGCCGAAGAAATAAAGGAAATTGCCACGTATGTTTCACCGTATGCAGGAGGTCAGGGCTGTGTGCGCGATGTGGTGCGCCAGGTGTTGGTGGCGCATGGTTGTTGGATGACCGATGACAAGGCCTTTGGCTGGTAGGGATAGGCATAGCCAGGGCCGCTAGAGGTCCCGGATGACTTCCCCATTAATTTAAAAAGGCCTGGTGCTGCTTGCCAATAAATACAGAATCCTGGTCGTTGTGTGAGTTCTAAGTTGTCTTCATGTCCCCCCATGTTCGAAAATCTATCTAAATATCATATTGTCCTTGCAAGTCAGAGTCCACGTCGGCGTGAGATGCTTGCTCATGTGGGACTTGCCTTCGAAGTCCGCGTACTTCCTGATGCGGACGAATCATATCCTGCAGGCATTGCAGGCGAAGAAATTGCTCGGTATATAGCATGTCAGAAGGCGAAAAGGTACCGCCGGACGATGGCATCTGATGAACTGGTGATTACGGCAGATACTATTGTCTGCATAGACAACAGGATGCTCGGAAAGCCTGCCGACGAAAACGAAGCCTATGAAATGCTCAGACTGCTAAGCGGACGCCAACACGAGGTGATTACGGCTTTCGCGGTAACTACAAAGAAGCGTTTTGAATGCCAGAGTGTGGTGACCAAAGTAAAATTTGCAGAACTTACGGAAGACATGATTCGATATTACATCACGCATTACAAACCTTATGACAAAGCCGGAGCCTATGGCATACAGGAGTGGATAGGATATGTGGG
>SFJN01000155.1 GCA_004555055.1 Bacteroidales bacterium
TTGTAGAACAGAAAGATGCAAGCAAGAGGCAAAAAGCGCCCAAGCATTAGAGCACTTCTTAGAATGTTTGTAAAACTAATTTATAGAACATCCCTAAAACGCTTTGAGACTGTACTTAACTAATTTTTCCAGCGTTTTGATAAGCGAGAGCAGAGGCAAAACTTGTTTTGACTTTGCCGAGCGTAGAAACGAAGGAAAATCCAACACCCCTTAAGAGTTATGGCAAGTAGAACGAAAGAAGACAGGTGCAGTTTTTGCGGACGTCCTGCCAGTGAAGTTCCTTTCATCATTCACGGTGCTCTTCCTGGTGCCCCAGCTTCCATATGTTCCGATTGTGTGGAACAAGCCTGGGAAATCCTTGAGGCCCAGTATGGAAAAGGGAAGGGTGCGACGGCAAGCAGGCAGGCACCGGAGTTTGGGGACATCCCCACACCTCACGAAATAAAAGCACACCTCGACAGGTTTGTCATCGGTCAGGACGATGCAAAGAAGCATCTTTCTGTAGCTGTTTATAACCATTACAAACGCATCAGACACGATGCTGAGGACACCGATGAGGTGGAAATTGAAAAGAGCAATATCATCATGGTCGGTCCCACGGGCACAGGCAAGACATTGCTTGCGCGGAGTATTGCCAAGCTGCTTGAGGTTCCCTTTACCATTGTCGACGCCACGGTGTTCACCGAAGCTGGCTATGTGGGCGAAGATGTAGAAAGTATTCTGTCGCGTCTGTTGCAGGCTGCAGACTTTGATGTGAAAAGAGCCGAACAGGGTATCGTGTTCATTGATGAAATTGACAAGATAGCCCGCAAGGGCGACAGTCCCTCCATTACACGCGATGTCAGTGGAGAAGGTGTACAGCAGGGTATGCTCAAGCTACTTGAGGGTAGCATAGTGAATGTCCCCCCCAAGGGCGGTCGTAAGCATCCTGATCAGGATTATGTGCATGTTGACACGCGCAACATTCTGTTCATCTGTGGCGGAGCCTTTGATGGTATAGAACAAAAAATCGCACAGCGTCTGAATACGCATACCGTAGGCTTTGATTCCGTTCAGCACACACGGCATATTGTTCCCGAAAATCTACTGAAATATGTGGAACCTGCCGATTTGAAGTCATTCGGCCTTATTCCCGAAATCATCGGACGACTCCCCGTACTCACCCATCTTTCCCCCCTAGACAGCACCGCATTGCGAAATATCCTCACAGAGCCGAAGAATGCCATTGTCAAGCAATATGCCCGCCTCTTCGAACTCGACGGAAAGACCCTTGTCTTTGATGACGAAGCCCTCGACTATGTCGTCGAAAAGGCTGTAGAGTTCAAGCTGGGAGCCCGAGGGTTGCGGTCTATCGTCGAAACCATCATGACCGACGCCATGTTTGATGCACCTTCCCTTGATGAGAAGACGTTTACGGTGACGAGGGACTATGCGCAGAAGCAGTTCGAGAGACATACCGCCTGAGGGTCCTGTGGAGACTGCAGCCCAGCTTTCTCCTGCAAGCGGCAGTACGGCGTCCCTGTACTCCACAGGTAGAAAAACGAAATGGGCTTAAAAAGCGAAAAAGAAGGAAAAAAGTGCGCACTAAGCGCACTTTTTTTTGTAAATTGTTTTATGGTTCGCCGTAATATGCATATCTTTGCATAAGATGAAGGGGGTGTGGGGAAACGTCCAGGTACGCGCGTTATATCTATAATCTCGCGTTATATCTATAATCTATAGAAGTCTATCCGGCCGGTATGCCGTAAGGGTTTCTTTCCCGTTGCTCGTCCGGCTTGTCCCAATCCCGCCACGGAATGGCCGGCACTTTCCCCTTTCTTTCCCCGCCGTCCTTTTCCAATTTCTCCCTCACTGCTATGACGAATGATTACAACCTTAAGGAAGCTCTGAAGTTCCATTTCGGCTTCGACACGTTCAAGGATTCCCAGGAGTCCGTTATCCGTTCTCTTCTGGATAGGAAGAATGTCTTCGTTCTTATGCCAACGGGAGGTGGAAAGTCATTGTGCTATCAGTTGCCGGCCTTGCTGATGGATGGGGTGGCCATAGTTATCTCGCCGCTGATAGCACTGATGAAGAATCAGGTCGATGCCATACGTACAAATGGTGA
Source organism: Bacteroidales bacterium (assembly GCA_004555055.1). Taxonomy (GTDB): domain Bacteria; phylum Bacteroidota; class Bacteroidia; order Bacteroidales; family Bacteroidaceae; genus Alloprevotella. Next base: position 2,108 of record SFJN01000155.1, read on the forward strand.
GGACGACAGTATCGCCCATTTTCTGAACTCCTCGCTCTTGAAGGCTCAGGTAGAAAAGGTGAAGGCCGACATTCTTGAGGGGCGGACTAAACTTCTGTATGTGGCTCCGGAATCGTTGATAAAGAGCGAATATTCAGAATTCTTGAAGACCGTCAGGATTTCTTTTTACGCCGTCGACGAAGCGCATTGCATCTCGGAATGGGGCCACGATTTCCGACCGGAATACCGCCGCATCCGTGACATGATCCGTGAGATTGGTGAGGCACCAGTTATAGCACTCACCGCCACTGCCACAGAGAAGGTCCGTGCGGACATTATCAAGTGCCTGGGCATCAAGGGTGCGGTAGAATACAAAAGTTCCTTCAATCGTCCGAATCTTTATTACGAAGTGCGCCAGAAGACTTCGAACATTGATCGCGAAATAGTAAAGTTCATCCGTCAGCATCCCCATGTCAGCGGTATCATTTACTGTCTAAGCCGTAAGAAGGTGGAAGAACTTTCGCTGATGCTTTCCGTCAATGGCATCAAGGCTGCGCCCTACCATGCCGGGCTCGACGTTGCCGTGCGCTCCCAGACGCAGGACGACTTCCTGATGGAGCGCATCGATGTTATTGTTGCCACCATCGCCTTTGGCATGGGCATCGACAAACCTGATGTGCGATTTGTCCTGCACTATGACATCCCCAAAAGTTTGGAGGGATATTATCAGGAAACCGGGCGCGCCGGGCGCGACGGTGGAGAAGGTAATTGTATTGCCTTCTATTCAAATAACGATTTGAAAAAACTCGAGAAGTTCATGGAAAGCAAACCCGTGAACGAGCAGGATATAGGCCGCCAGTTGCTGAAAGAAACGGCATCGTATGCCGAGTCCGCTGTATGTCGCAGAAAACTTCTGCTGCATTATTTCGGCGAAACCTACAGGCGCAACAACTGTGGCAACTGCGATAATTGCAATAATCCTAAAGAACAAGTGGAAGGAAAAGAACATTTATGCAAACTCCTTCGTGCCATCGTACAGGTGAAGGAGGATTTCCGCGATGATTACATCAAGAAAATACTTATGGGCGACGCCACCGACGAGGTGACAGCACGTCATCACGATGCTCTCGACGTCTTCGGCATTGCCGACGACAGCGAAGACGACAGCCTATGGAATGCCGTCATCCGTCAGGCCCTCATTGCCGGATATGTCAAGAAGGATGTGGAGAATTATGGCGTCTTGAAACTTACCGCCGCCGGAAAAAAGTATCTGAAGCATCCCGCAAGTTTTAAGATTGTGGAGAACAACGATTTCGAGGAAATGCCCGAAGAGGCCCCCTTGCAGAGTGGGGCTGCAGCGCTTGATCCCGAGCTCTTCCAAGTGTTGAAAGACTACAGGCGTCGTGTGGCACGCGAAAAGGGGGTGCCTACCTACGTCGTCTTCCAGGACACCTCGCTCGAAGCCATGGCCACCGTCTACCCCCAAAGCATTGAGGAACTACAGAACATCCCCGGTGTGGGAAGCGGAAAGGCAAGACGCTACGGTAAGGAGTTTTGCGAGATTATCCGCAAACATTGTGAGTCGAAGGCCATTGTGCGTCCCGAGGACATACCCATACGCAACGTCCCCAAAAAGTCGCAGCTCAAGGTCAGCATCATCAACGCCATAGACCGTCGCGTAGACCTCGACGAACTTGCCTCCATGAAGAATATGGAGTTCGACGAACTCCTCGATGTCATCTATTCCATTGTCAATTCCGGCATAAAACTCAATATCGACTATTTCATCGAAGAGGTTATGGACGAAGACGTGGTGGACGAAATCTATGAGTATTTCAAGAATTCCGAGACCGACAGCCTCGAAGTCGCCTTCCGCGAGCTCGGCTCCGACTGCGAAGAGGACGAGATACGCCTTGTACGCATCAAATTCCTCTCCGAAATGGGCAACTGACCTCTCCCTCCTACTACCATCCTCACCCCATCACATTTACCCACGTGGACTATGCCCACGGTGCAACACACCAACAAGCAGAAAAATCATGAGCACTCCAGCAACCCCAGACAGCAATCCCGACAGCAATATGAGTGAAAAGGAAACACTCAACTTCATTGAACAGACCGTAAGGACCGACCTTTCCGAGGGTCTCAACGGCGGACGTCTACAAACGCGTTTTCCCCCCGAACCCAACGGCTATCTCCATATCGGGCACGCCAAGGCCATAGCCATCGACTTTGGCATAGCCCAGAAGTACGGCGGGGTGTGTTATCTCCGCATGGACGATACCAACCCCCAGAAAGAGGACACGGAATATGTCGAGGCCATCAAGAAGGACATCGAATGGCTCGGTTTCAAATGGGCGAAGCTCGTCTATGCCTCCGACTATTTCCAGGAACTTTGGGATTTTGCGCTGTGGTGCATTCAGACCGGCAGGGCCTATGTCGACGAGCAGACCTCCGAAGCAATCGCCGCCCAAAAGGGCACTCCCACCGTCCCCGGGCAGCCCAGTCCCTATCGTGACCGTCCTGTAGAGGAAAGCCTCCGCCTGTTCCACGAGATGAATTCCGGCCGTATGGAGCCCGGAAAAGCCATTCTGCGCGCCAAAATTGACATGGCAAGTTCCAATATGCATTTCCGCGACCCCATTATCTACCGTGTCCTCAACCTCCCCCATTGGCGCACAGGCAGTCGGTGGAACGCCTATCCCATGTACGACTTTGCCCATGGTCAGAGCGACTATCTCGAGGGCGTCACCCATTCCATATGCACCTTGGAATTCGTGCCTCACCGCGACCTTTACAATCTTTTTGTCGACTGGATGAAGGAGTGGAAAGGCGAGGGTGGCAATCTCTCCGACAACCGTCCCCGACAGTACGAGTTCAACAAGCTCAATCTCAACTACACCCTGATGTCGAAGCGGAATCTCCTGGTGCTCACCAAAGAAGGAGTGGTCAACGGCTGGGACGACCCCCGCATGCCCACCCTCTGCGGCATCCGTCGCCGCGGCTACAGCCCCCAAAGCATCCTCCGTTTTATCGATTCTATCGGCTACACCACCTTCGACGCCCTCAACGATGTCAGACTTATGGAGGCCGCTGCCCGGGCCGACCTCAACGTTCGGGCAACCCGCATTTCCGCCGTGCTCGACCCAGTAAAGGTCGTCGTTACCAACTATCCCGAGGGACAGACCGAGGAGATGGAGGTGGTCAATAACCCCGAACGCCCCGAGGAAGGCAGCCACACCATCACCTTCAGCCGTGAGCTTTGGATTGAGCGCGACGATTTCAAGGCGGAGGCCGACAAAAAATTCTTCCGCATGGTTCCCGGAAAGGAGACACGCTTAAAGAATGCCTACATCGTTCGTTGTACAGGTTTCAAGTCCGATGCCGAAAGCGGAAGGGTGGAGGAGATTTACTGCACCTACGACCCCGATTCCAGAGCCGGCACATCGGGTGCCAACCGTAAGGTCAAGGGCACCATCCATTGGCTTTCGTGCCGCCATTGCGTGCAGGCCGAGGTACGCCACTACGCCTGCCTTTGGACGTGCGAAAATCCTCGTGACGCCATTAAACAGTACGAGAGGGAGCACGGAGTGCGCGGAATAGACGCCATGCGCCCATTCCTCAACCCTGACAGTCTAACGGTAAACCGTCAGGCTTTCGTGGAGACCTGGGCCACCCACCTCCCCGCATTTTCCTACCTGCAGTTCCAGCGTATCGGCTATTTTAACGTCGACCCTGATTCCACACCCCAACATCCCGTCTTCAATTCTACCGTAGGACTGAAAGACAGTAAGGGAAAATGAGGAGGAAAGAAACCAAAAGGAGAGAAATGACGGGGACAAAAGACTGACGTTATAGGGGCTTTTGGGGGATGGTTGGGAAATTTTGTTTGGGATTGGCTAAACAGGGTTACATGGCTTTGTCTTGCTCTGTCACGACTCGGGATAGCCTAAGTAAACTTGGGTTTGCTTCTCCATCGTTTTGCTCTGCTTTCGCTGCTTCAACGGTTCG
>SFJN01000156.1 GCA_004555055.1 Bacteroidales bacterium
CGTCATTATCACAACGAGGGTAAAGAATGAAATCGTAAAGAAGGAGCTCAACAAGAAATACTCCTACAAGCAAATCTTCAGAATGCTCTCAAAATACAAGAAGGTGAGAATCGATAAAGACGCTCCGTGGGAGGATGTCACCAGACTCAAGTACATTGAGGAACTTACCAAGACTCTTGATGTATAGGGTTTAAAATACGGGATTCTTTAATAAAACACACGCATGGTGCATCTGCCTCACCTCACGATATGCTTCCTGCCGTTAACGACATAGATGCCGCGCGGCAGTCCGTCCAGCGTGAGGGCGTGAGGGCGTATGCATATGCCTGTCAGCGTATAGACATCGTTGGCATCGTGATGCGACAGGGGACCGTCGCCGGTGATGCCCTCGATTGCCGTGGTGTCGTCGCTGATGCCGTTGAAGCTCACGGAGAACGTGTGGCGCTTGGTGGAATTGGCTGCGCCGGTCTGATGCTCGTCCTCTATCCAGGAACGGTAGGCCTTCATCTTCATGTCTTTGGACAGATGATAGAGGTCGCCGCCGCTGAAGGCGAAGCTGCCCTTAGGGACGGCAATGCCTGCCGCGGAGTTGTCAAGATAGACATAGGTGCCGCAGAATGTCACCTTGCATTCATTGTCGGCAGAGGTGAAGGTCTCGCCTCGGTGGTGGCCGTTGCCGTTATTTTCCTTACGCTCTGCTATCTCGTCCTTTATCGTCTTCTTGTTGAGTGAGACACGTTCGATGACATAGTAGGATCTTATCTTCCGCTGCGCTTTGTCGTGTGAGATGTATTCCTCCGTCTTGCCTTCAAAGTCGGTGTAGATGATGTAGTTCTTGTCCTTCTTCATCACGACATCTCCCAGAGCCTTTCTGTCGAGGCTGACGAGCTGGAACTTCAGCGATGCCGGCGACGCGAAGCCTTTGAACTCAGCCAGCTTGGCTGTGCTCTTGAATGTGGAAGAGAACTGCTCCTTCGTCACGTCGAACGGCAGGGTGAGGGTGTTCCACTTGCCCATCGTGAATTTCCGCTCAAGCAGGAGCGTGCGCTTCTGGTAGTCATGGTCGTCACCTTCCGTATAAATCTCGCTCGGGATGATGTCCGTGTCGTTCTCGCTCAGCACCACTTCCTCGCCGAGAAACTTCAGCCCAAAGTCGTCGAAGCAGAGGAAGTCGCCGCTGCCCATGTCCTTAGTGACCTCTATTCCTATCTCTATCTCCGTGCCGTCCGTGCCGTCGGCGACAGGGACATAGATCATGACGTAGTTGGGATAATACTCGTAGAAGAACGCCTGCCCCGCCTCTTTCATCGAGGCGATGATGCCGGCGTCGGCATCTTGGTCAGCTCCCTCGCCCGGCGTGCCCGGCGTTTCCTTGCTTGCCTTCGACGGCAGGCTGGCATAAGCATATTTCGACGACGGCGTGGCAGGGCGTGACGTCCCGCTGCTCAGACGCGCAAACAGTTCGCCGAGCGGCTCCTCCGTCGCTGTCTTGTTGTAGAAGAAGCCCTCACAGTCGAGACGATACCAGCCGGACTTGGGCACCTTAATCTTCTGGTAGATCATGTCGCCGTCCTTCCCGTTGGTCAGACAGGCGTTGTAGAACATTCCGTACGTTTGGTTATCATTTGTAACCGGACTTGCGCCGAACGCCGAGGTGTTGGCATTGGTCACGCAGGACATCGTGCTTCCCTCGACGAGATGCTTATACCACCCCTCTCCCGTGGCAGCGCCTCCAGTGCCCTCGGCCTTGCCGACATTGCCTGCTGAGGTACCGTCGTTGTACTTGTTCATGCGGTTGAAGTTCTGCGCACGTATGAGAAACGATGCGTCTGAGGGATTGTTGTTGGTGTAGGTGTTCTCGAAGTTAGCCTTGATCTCCTCCTCCGTCACAATCTTCCAATAGCCGTAGTACTTCTTCGTGTCCGAATCTTCAAGTTCGGAAGGCTGGTCAGTGCTGTCATAGATGCCGGTCTTGGGTTTGCCCCACAGCGTTCCGCCGAGGAGGTCGCCGCCGGCGTACATGTATTTGCCGTTGCTTTTCAGCTCATAGACGAACTCCGTGGCGTTCACCGTGGCGTCGCCAGTTATCGGGGTCAATGTCCATTCGTAGTTCTCGCCGCGGTCCCAGTAGAATCCCGTGCCGCCAGCAGAGTTTCCCACATAGGCGAAATACTCGCCCTCTCCCTGCCCGGAAGTGTTTTTGAAAGGCCCTTGGATGGTGTAGTTTCCGTTGGACAGCTTCGTCAGAGTCACAGGCAGGCCGACAGTGAACACCATGCCTTGCGTGCCCCAATAGCCGCCGGCATTGAGAAACAGGTCCTGCCCTACGTTGTAGAGATAAAGGTTAGACTTGCTGGTAGTAGTTTCCGTAAAAAACAAATCGATGTTTTCGCCTGGTCCGTGGAACTCACTCTTAGGGACAATGTACTGTTGCTGAGCATGAATGGCAATGCATAAAGCCATCATGCAACTAAACATATAGTTGCGCATATATTAATTCTTTCTATATTACTTCAATGATAATTACTTGCAAATTTAGCAAATATTTTGACTGATTGAACCACGGTTTAAACATATTTATTAAACGGGGGGGGGTAAATAACAGAATTTAACCCTTTACGACTCCACAATAATTAGTTTCACAAGACATACAGCATCACCCCGACACACGAAAAGGCGGGGCGGCGGGACGGGCATCCTGCCTGTGTGTCTTGCCATGTTGGCTGAGGCTTGCGCAACAGAGCTTCGTGCATACGAAAAGGCGCAGGCTTGCAGAACAGAGCTGTGGGCATATGAAAAGGCGCAAAAGCAGCATCTTACGGATATTGCTTTTGCGCCTTGCGGGATGATAAAAGGTTGGTCGGCGGAGCTGACTAATGCTGCTCTGCCTTCAGATACAGCCCGTTGACATCGTGGGCGAAGAGGGTGCGGGGATGGTTGTAGAGCTTCATGAAGCCGTCGATACCACCGCTGCCGGGGTAGGGGACGTATGCCGTGTGGCTGCCAGGCTCGCCGCTGTTGGGTCCGAAGACGGCGTAGGAGATTCCGGGGCGTGTGACAAGGGGCAGGAGGGTGTCGGAGAAGAAAGTGTCGGAGAGGCTGTTTGCGATGCCTGCCGTCACTCCCGCTGCCACCTGTTTCAGCGACGCCACCTCGGCGAGGATGTCGATGGCCGATGCCAGTGTCTTGGCGTAATGTGCCGTGTCTGTCGCTTCGGGTGCGAGGGCGTGGAGGTTGACAACGCTGACACCTGAGCGGGGGTAGCGGCTGAGGAACTCATCGAGTGTCGGCATGGCACGGCATGAATATCCGAAGACGGCGTTTGTCACGCCGGCGGCTCTCAGCCTCTTTGTCAGAGAGGCGTGGAGAGCGCTGTATTCTTGCGGCGGCAGCTGCGCATACCAACGGTCAGACCTGTCCAAAGGCAGGGGGACGAGGCACACGGGGGCTTTGATGCCGTAGCCGTCGGAGAGTGACGAGAGATATTCTGCCGCTGCCCTGACGTATTCTTCTTCACATTTCTTAGATGTCGGGCGGGGCATGGTCCAGAAGAGGAGCGTCAGTCCGCCGCGGCGTGACATGGCGAGGATGTCCTGCCGGATGACATCGAAACGGATGCCGTCAACGTTACGGTCGTGCCCTTCTTCTATGCCTGCCAGCTCGCAGGCGGTCACGATGGGGTGGTCGTTGCAGATGCTGTTGATGTCGCTGCGCGTCTCTGCGCCCACGCTGTCGCACCGCCACCCGACGCCGCTGACTGTTGCGTACCATTGGCCTATCATCACGCCTTGTGAGGCAAAGCGCGGAAGGTTGGCGGCGAGGTTCTCTGTGCGTTCTGTCATGCCAGACGCACCAAGCTTATCGTAGCTCTGCTTTGAGCCGTTACGGCATCCTGCCACAAGCAGGAGGCAGAGGAGGAGAGTGATGTGGGTTTTCAATTCTTTTGTTTTTGGTTTGGCGTTCGTAACGTTGGTGTTGTTCGTAACGTCGGTGACGTTGGTGGTGTCAACTGACATTATTTGTAATACTCGTTTTTCATTGCATCGACAACGTTGGGCAGTGTCCATTGCGGCACTTCGCGGTCGTTCGCGTCGAAGATGCTCATCCAATAGAACGTGGCGATGTCCAGCGCCTTTGCCTGCGCCACCATGTCGGCTGCCTGGTCGGCTGCTGCCTTCTTTAACTTGTCTGATGACGAGGCGTTTATCGTGACATTATTGCCGTGAGGGCCGTATTCGCCGATAATACACGGCATGCCTTTCGACACGAAACGTGTCTTGAGGCGTGTGAACATGGCCTTTATCTCATTGCTGCATGTCTGGTTCCACTCGCCGTAAGTGTTCACCCAGTCATAGGGGTCGTAGGAGTGTACCTCGACAGCGAGATGTCCCGGGGTGTTGTCTGTAGGGATGACAAGGTTGTCGATGACCTCCTGCTGGTGGGCGGCAGAATAGGTGCTGACGATGAGATTGCGCGTAAGGTTGTTGCCGCCTGTGGCTCTGACGGTGTTGACAAAGTCCTGGGCATAGCTGTTCACTACAGCGTAGCTGGCCTTGTTAGAGGGCTTGGTCCAGTTGTTGCCGGCGTCGAGCATCTCGTTGTACCCCTCGAAGAGGAGCCTCTGGCTGTATTTCGAGAAGCGTGTGGCTATCTGTCGCCACAGGTTCTTGTAGCGCGAGCTGTATTTGGTGTAGTTCTCGGCGTCGGCCTTAATCCACTGCAGTGGCTCCGTTCCGCTGCCCGTGTCGTGGTGGACGTTGAGGATGACGTAGAGACCGTTGTCGAGAGCGTACTTGACAACCTCCTCAATGCGGTCCATCCATGTCTCATCGACATTGCCGTCAGCATCGATGTGCTGGTTCCATGACACCGGTATGCGGACAGAGTTGAAGCCTCCGTTCTTCAGGAATGCCATCTGTGAGGCTGTCACTTGGGGCTGTCCCCACGCTGTCTCATAGACGGAGGGAACCTTATGGTCACCTATCCATTCGCCGCAGGCATCGAACGTGTTGCCGAGGTTGAAGCCGAGGCCCATGTTGCGGACAGCGGAGACTGCGCTCTCCTCTATGTATGTGGCGTTGACATTGACCATGTCGCGGGTGATGACATCAGGGCAGGACATTGCGTCTGACCACCATGCGGCATCAGGAAGATTGGAGCCGTACCACGGCATGAACCACGACCAGCGCGCGCCGGCATTCCATACGTCAGAGATCTTGGCGAACGACGAGTTTTCGCTGTTGCCACACTCGGCGAGGGCAATCATCTTGCCGGGATAACGGGCGGAGAGTTCGGTGTATTCTTTCTTGTTGTCAGTGGCGGAAGATCCGTACAGGTCGCGGCCTATGATATCGACGTAAGCGTCGCCTGGATACCACGCCGCGTCGTTGTCATATTGTGTGGCGTCGCCGTTGTAGTTCTGTGATGTCCATACCCAGATAAGGTTGTGTATGCCTTTCTTTTGGAAATGGTCGAACATAGCCTTCCACAGACTCTTGTAAGTCTCAGCTCCGTCTATTCCCCACCAGAACCAGCTCTTGGCCCATGAGGCGCCAGACTTCAGGCAGGCGTTGCCGGCTGCCTCATGGAATGGGCGCCAGACGGCTGAGATGCCGTTCTGCTGCAGCTTCAGGAGCACATCGGCGACGAGGTCCATCTGCTCGTAGAACCAGCGGTTCTCCCATGTTCCTGAGACGAGGGCGTTGGCGGCTCTGAACGTTGTCTGGTCGGTCGAGCATGTCACGCCTGAGCCGTCCTTTCCTACTGTAACACTCTCTGATGTGGGCACATTGAAATGCCACATGAGCTGGACAAGGCCTCCGGCATCTGCCCATGATGTGACTGGCGTGATGTCGTCATAGTCTATCCATCCGTTGCCCTTGGGGACATAGATGTGTATGAAGTCAAAGCAGTTGAAGGCTGGGTAGCGCCCTGTCTGCTTATAGATGTTATCGGCTATCTTTGTGTTCCAGTTGACATCAGCCATTACAGACGAGAGGGTCTTCACGCCGTAGCATGTGCGTATGTACTTGAACAGGCGCCGTGTGGCTGTCGTGGCAAGAGGGTCGGCAAGGGTGACATCGCTGA
>SFJN01000157.1 GCA_004555055.1 Bacteroidales bacterium
CGTCCTTCATGTACGCATAAACTGACAAGAAATCGAAGGAAAGGAGTTTCACATTCAGGTTGAAACTAAGGGTTTCCGCCGCCATAATGTCCTCCATATACCAATCCGCCAGCGCCGAATATTTGCGAATCAGGTTCATACCTTGGCGGAATTTGGAAGGAACATTGGAGGAAAGCACATCGATGTGCTTCAAAACCTCCGAATAACGATCATTGAAATTTTTCTTACTCAGGGTTTTATTAAGACTGTCTACGGATTGCTCAGCCGTCAAGAACGGCACCGTGTCCACCGGAACGAAGAGGGCCAGATTCACACTGTCCACAGAAGTCTCGACCTTATACCGCCGCATCACCTCCCAATACTGCACTGTCATGGTGTGCATGTGGTTGTGGTTGGCAACAATCTTGGTAGCCAGCGACTCGTTTACATTGCTTGTCCCGTTTGAAATGCTGAGACGGTTGGCCATAGCATGCCTGTTTGATGCCGTTTTCAGGGCTTGCTGGAACGATTGTGCGGCACTTGACGTCTCGTTCTGCCCGTTTTCCTGCGAAGCATTGGACGAACCCTTGCTCTTTGTCTTGGAATACGATGCCGAAACACCAAATCCAAAGCCGGAATATCCGACACTTCCACCATAAGTGGACGACTCTGCGGAGTATCCCGAACGGCCGGCCATGGTCTGTGCCAAGGCATAATCGTATATCGCCTCCACATCATCATTCTGCTGACGTGTGGTGGTTTCGTTCACATCATCCGTACCGCTGGCCTCGTCAGTCAACGAGTAGGCCTGGTTTGTCTCGCGGACGACGAGCCGTTGTTCCTCACCGGGAGCGAGGATGAGCGAGTAAAGCAGGTCGCCAAGTGCAAATCCGTCGGGCACCCAAGCCTGATGCATGTTGAGCACATATCCGACTCCCAGCGAAGATGCTTTGGCAAGATTGCTGTAATTGTCAGCGGCTCCGTCGGCGATGGCGGAAACATCTATCGGTTTCGTCACCTCTTCCCGCTCGCAACTCCGGACGTTTTTGTCAACGTTATAGACGATTTTGGGCTCAACAAGGCGCTGGAACATGCTGTAAGAGAACATTCTTGAAGGTGCGGTATCGGTCTTCAGGCGTACACTTCCCTCACCCTCACCCATCAACTTCACACTTGGCAGGGTCTTTTGCGCCTCTTCCGTCTTCTCTTGGAAGACTTCCTTTACCACAATGAACCCTTCATCGGGATTGTCATCGTCGAGGTTCTGACCTTCAAGACGCGCCCTGAAATCCGAATTCTTCAGAATGGCGTCGTAAATCTGCGAGAAATAGTGGTCGAAAACATCGTCGTTTTCGGTCAGTTCCACGCTCTTCAACGCTTCAAGTTTCTCCTTTATGCCGGATTTCGTCAACTGTTCCTCATACTTTTTGAAGACATCGAAACTCTTGACATAGGCATTCTTCTTTTCCTTGTCCGGCGCGGGGGCGGGAGAAACTTTGGTATAATTCCCGTCAGTACCGACAGTATAAAGGAGATTCTTTATCCAATGTGTGCGCATTTCCACGCGCTTTGAGAGCATTTCCTGCAAGGCATCCACCAGTTTTTGCTCGCTGACGGCAGCAAGGAATTCCGATGCGCTCTTGACGAATTCCTGACGTCCGGAGGCATTGGAAACGATAATCTTTATCGTTTCCTTCAAACTGTACCGCTCGGGAAGCGTGATGATGAAGTGTCCTCCTGCGTCAGTATAGCACGAAGGGTTCTGAGGTGCCTCTGTCTTGTCCTCGGCGGGGCTGACAATTCCTTCGATTTCCACCTTCACACCATCAAAAGGCTGGGGATTCTCGTTCGGCAAAGCCATGGTACGGTACAGCACAGTTCCGCTGACCAAGCGGGGCAACGGCAACGTACAATCAAACTCAAAGAGGTCCTTCCACGCCGCATTGAGGATTTCATCCATGCCATTTCCGGCGTCATTGTTCTGATTTAGGATGTAATCAGGTTTGTCGTCATCGAAGAGGAAGTCGCCCAATCCCTGGGGAGAATACAAGTCGAGGTCGCTTGCAGCCTGTATCATTTCCTGCAAAGTCACGCGGTCCTCAACCTTGAAGTCGGGCTGCGATGCCGCCAAAGCCTTGATTATCGGATAGGCTTTGTCCAAATCCAGCCGCGCAAGGTCGTGCACTCCGCGTACTCCTGACAGGACAAGGAGGTAGGCCATATCGGGAGTCATACTCTGGACACGCCACAAATCGGCCTGCTTTACCCAGGAGTTCACCAACTTCACGTCGACTTGCAGGTATGAGGCGAGGGTAGTTCGCTGCGAAGGTTTCCGACATGCCGCCATCAGAGATGGGACATCGTAAATCCGACGCGCCGCAAGTTTGGCGTTCAGGCGCACACTTATACCGACAATGCCTAACAACGATGTTGAGACTTTGTTGGACTTACGCTTTACCAAAACGTCCTGCAGTCTCTCCTCTTTCGTCACAACCACCTTTGTTGTGCCGCTTTCACTGCCTTTTTCTGCGGTATCTTTCAATTTTCTCACAATTTTTCTTCCTATAAATTTGGAGTCATTCTTCTTCGTATCCATTGCACAAGTATTTTACATGTTAGAAAAAAGGTTGCTGTATGCACAAGACTTTTCCGTCAGGTGTCGGATGTGCTTATGGCGTATCACGGAACGTTCTTATCCGTTCCGTGGTGTTATCCCACAAATTTAAGGTCCATCACGCGGTTCGTCCAGCCTTTGCCGAAGTGCTTCCATGCCGAAAGGCTGCGGTAATAGTTGAGACGTGCGTTGCGGAGGCGGTAGAAGAGGTCCTCGGCGGGGCGTGCATTGATGGCTTCGATGGTCTTCGGGCCGAAGACGCCGTCAGCAGCGACTCCCACCACACGCTGCACACATTTGGCAGCACCACCGCTGGTAAACATGAAGTCCACTATCATGTTCGCCACACTCTGGCTGTCAATGCGGTCGGCAAGGGCACGCCGCCAGTATCCGTCGCGCATGATGGTAATCCACTGGGGATATGTCATGGCGCGGAGGTCGGCCAAGTCACGGTCGCCGTCACCGTCGTTGTCGTATCCGCGGGCTATCCATGTGGCAAGTGTAATGCCGCTGTTGGTCCACCCTCCCGGATCATTGGGGTTTCGGGTGGTCTTTCTTACCGCATTGAACAACTGTTCGTTGTCCGCATACTTTGCAAGCTGTGCCGCTGAGGCACCGCATTCCCACTTGAGGATATGCCGTACAAGGGCTTCGATATGTGCCATATTAAACCATATTAATATATAGGTATGCTTTCACTTATATAGGATACGCTTTCACGGACCGTGTTTTCACGCAGCAAAGATAAGCATTGAAAAGCACAACATTGCATACAAAACGTAAATTTTACGATTTAAATAGGGTATTTTTATTTGCTACCAATATTTTCTAATCTACCAAATTTTGCAAATTTCGGACAATATTTTAGGGTATAACATTCTTTTCCAGCGCATTAGCGACTAAAATTATCTGCAAACGACGATGCCGTCAAAATTCCTGCCACATCACAATAAGATTGGCGATGAACGGCCCAACACGACCATAGCCCACGCAAAAGCACAAACAATATACATTTGTATACAAAATGCATCGCTAACGTTTCATATTGTAATTTTCCACGCGTCGTTTTGTGTCATTATGAAAGTATCGCGTTGTCTATATCGTCCAAATATCAAGGTGTATTTTGATATGTCAACAGCGCATTTTCAGCCCATAAATTCCTATTATTCGTACTTTCATCCCAAGGACGGCGTAGGCATATGGTGGGAAAGCCCTACATTTGCACCGGTTTCGGCAATTCCTTTTCCGGACCTTTTGCGGCATTTCAGCCAAAGAAAAGCATTTTCATTACAACACAAAACTCTACCTTACTTTTAATAAAACACTACCTTACTTTTAATATTATATGTGTGGAATAGTCTCCCTCTTCAATATTCGTCAACAAAGTCCCGAACTCCGTCAGCAGGCCCTGCGAATGAGCCAGAAAATCCGTCACCGCGGTCCCGACTGGAGCGGCATCTACAGCGGAGGGTCTGCCATTCTTGCCCACGAGCGTCTGAGCATCGTCGACCCCGAGTCGGGCCGCCAGCCGCTTTATGCCCCCGACGGCGAGCAAGTGTTGGCGGTGAACGGCGAAATATACAACCATAAGACCTTGCGCCAACGCCTTGGCTCACAATATGAATTTCAGACCGGCAGCGACTGCGAGGTCATCCTGGCGCTCTACCGCGAAATGCTCCGCGAGCACCCTACCCCCTCGCATGCCGACATCACCGCCATGCTCGAGCAGCTGAACGGCATCTACGCCTTCGCACTCTACGATGAGCAGCGCGACTGCTTCCTCGTTGCCCGCGACCCCATCGGTGTCATTCCACTATATATCGGGCACGACGAGGACGGAAAGGTGATGGTGGCCAGCGAACTCAAGGCCCTCGAAGGCCAGTGCACAACTTACGAACCCTTCCTGCCCGGACACTACTATTGGAGTCCTGCACCGGGACTCACCCGCTACTACGTCCGCGACTGGTTCGAATACGATGCGGTAAAGGACCGCCCCGCCAGCACCGAGGCCATCCGCGAAGGGCTGGAAGCTTCCGTACGGCGCCAACTGATGTGCGATGTGCCCTATGGTGTGCTCCTCTCGGGCGGCCTCGACTCTTCGGTCATCTCCGCCATCGCCGGCAAATATGCTGCCCGCCGTATCGAGGAAGACTCGCAAACCGCAGCATGGTGGCCCCGCCTCCACTCCTTCGCTGTGGGGCTGAAGGGGGCTCCCGACCTTGCCAAGGCCCGCATGGTGGCGGAGCATATCGGCACCGTCCACCACGAAATCAACTATACCATCCAGGAGGGTCTTGACGCCATCCGCGATGTCATCTACTACATCGAGACCTATGATGTGACCACCGTCCGCGCCAGCACGCCGATGTATCTGCTTGCCCGCGTCATCAAGAGCATGGGCATCAAGATGGTGCTCTCAGGCGAAGGTGCCGACGAGATTTTCGGCGGCTACCTTTATTTCCACAAGGCCCCCGATGCCCGGGCTTTCCACGAGGAGACCGTCCGGAAACTTTCCAAACTCCATCTCTACGACTGTCTCCGGGCCAACAAGAGTTTGGCGGCATGGGGTGTGGAAGGTCGCGTACCTTTCCTCGACACCGAATTCCTCGATATTGCCATGCGCACCAATCCTGAAGCAAAGATGTGTCCGGGAACGACGATGGAAAAGCGCATTGTCCGCGAGGCCTTTGCCGATATGCTCCCCGAAGAGGTGGCATGGCGGCAGAAGGAGCAGTTCAGCGACGGTGTGGGCTATTCGTGGATCGACACGCTGAAGGCCGTCACCGCTACCGCCGTCAGCGACGAAGAGATGGCACATGCCGCAGAACGTTTCCCCATCAATCCGCCCCAGAACAAGGAGGAGTACTACTACCGCAGCATTTTCGCCGAACATTTCCCCTCCGAAAGCGCTGCCCGCTGCGTGCCGAGCGTACCGAGTGTGGCATGCTCCACCGCCGAAGCACTTGCCTGGGACGAGTCGTTCCGTCACCTCAACGACCCGAGCGGACGTGCCGTTGCCGGCGTACACGAACAGGCCTACGAATAAGGCGGCCGAACCGCCAAGCGTGCATTCAAGTTACATACCGATGATGAGTCGTGTCAAACCACAACAAAACTCATCAGAAGAATGCAGTTTCATGCCTGAATTTTGCAGCTTCATGCATCCAAATGCAACAAAATGGCGGCAAAAAGTGCCATAAACCTATACCAATCCTACACCCCACATCTCTGCCTACACCCTATCCTACACCCGAAACCATCAGTAAACACTGACGATTTGAAGATTTGGTGTAGGAATGTAGGAAATTTTACCAAAACATTCTTTAGAGATGTTCTATAAATTAGTTTATTATTCAATTACGAAGTGTTCTTATGCTTGGCCAGTTTTTAGGCTCTCACTTGACTAGTCCATGATTGGCTGCGGTTCGGCATAGTCAAAACAAGTTTTGCTCTGCTCTCACCTTGCACAATCATTGTAT
>SFJN01000158.1 GCA_004555055.1 Bacteroidales bacterium
AAAGACAAAGGTACAACAAAGAAATTTTATAGCAAAAGGTAATAAACGGAAACACAGGTTTTTGCAGGTGCGCCGAAATATCCCAAAATACTTCTTTTTGTGTTAATTTGATTTAAATTTATTTTCCCTCGTTTCTTTCCTTTCTCTTCTCATTTTTTTTACCTTGTTTCGCGCAGGATAAGTTGTGCCTGTCATATGACATCCCCTTCATGTACGGGCCCAAAAAAGGCGCACCACATAAGGGTGCGCCTGCACAAATAAATCCCAGGAGAGTAACTCCCGGCAGCATGAAAAGCTTGTCTGTGAGTATGGGTTAGGGTGGGCCTCAGTTCAGTACTACACTGTACTCGTGCTTGATGTCCTCCATGACGAACGACGACTCGATGTGCCCCACGCAGGCCAGGGTGCCGAGGATGCCGAGTACGAAGTATTGGTACGACTTCATGTCGACGACGTTCACCTTGAGCAGGTAGTCGTTGGCACCGCTGATGTTGTAGCATTCCGTCACTTCGGGGAGCTTTTCAACGCAATTGATGAATTCGCGTGCCGCCTCAAGGGTGCAGTGCCGTAGCTTTACGCTTGTGAAGACGGTGAAACCACGGTTGAGTTTCGAGGCATCGACAATAGCCACATATTGTTTGATGATGCCTTCGCGTTCCATGCGTTTGATGCGCTCAAAGACGGGGGTGGAACTCAGGTTCACTTGTGCGGCCACTTCTTTGGTGGTAAGGCGTGCGTTTTTCTGCAGCGCACGCAATATGGCCAGATCGATATGGTCGAGCGTACTCATTTATATAAAAGAAAAGGATAAAAAATGGAGGAATAAAAGTATAGAACAAGTAGGTGGGTATTGCTTTTCTGTCAGTCTTGTTTATTGTGTGTTCGTGTTTGCAAAATTAATACTATTTTTGGGAAAACAAATATTTTCTGTCCGCTTTTTTCCTTATTTCCTTTATTCTGTGCGGATAGTGTAGGGTTAACGGTTGCAAAACCAAAACCTGTCGTGGGGCGAAGCATCGGTGTGTTACGTGCTCTAAAGTTCAAAGAAAATCATTCTACAATCTTTCTTTTTTTATGTGTTTGGAATAATATTTTGTCTGTTTGTAGAATATTCTGCAGATTTATTCTCTGTTTTGTCCAAAAAGTTTGGTGTTTTCTGCTGATATTTTGTATATTTGCAGTGCTGATAGAAAGAAACGCGTTAAGTTTGCAGCGATTGCATCGGCTTTTCGCGGATATTGTGCGATTGAAGTCCCATAACGGATGTTCCATCTTCTATAATAAAAACAAAGACTATACATCGCGACTGACTAAACTCTTTTAATCTGCTTTTCTGTTTTGAACGTGCGTCTCCTGCTTTTCCTGTCATTTGACAGGTGAGTGGAGACGCTTTTTGTGTCTTCTCCTCACTTTCCCCTCCATCCATGTGCATCCAAAGACGGCGCTGTGCCGACATTGGGAAAAATAGTGCCATCATACGTCAAAAACTGCAAAGCCGGATTGCGGAATATGCTGTAATTTTGCCGGCGAAAAACAACAAACTATCTTTTTGAAATCCATGAAAAAGACTTTTCTCTTTGTTTCGCTTGCCCTCGCCGGACTGGGAATGTGCCATGCACAGGCCATTCCTTCCGATGCAAAGATTGAGCAGCGCATCCAGCAGCACCTGAAAACAATGACCCTTGAGGAGAAGGTCGGGCAGATGTGCGAACTGAACATCGACCGCTTTACCGACTATTCCCGGAGTTCTGCAAAAGGTTGGGTGTGGAGCAAGGCTACCATCGACAGCATATTCAGGAACTACAAGATTGGTTCCGTGCTGAATGCCCCCGACACCCAGGCGCAGACTCCCGAATTCTATGCACGCCTGCTGAAGGACATCCAGGAGGCATCGATGAAATATACCGGTACTCCCGACCTTTACGGTCTGGACCAGAACCACGGCACCACCTACAGCATGGGCGGCACACTCTTCCCGCAGAACCTGAACATGGGTGCTACCTTCAACCGCAGTCTCACACGCCGTGCCGCCGAGATCTGCGCCTACGAGACGCGTGCCTCCATGGTACCCTGGACCTATAACCCCACCGTCGACCTTGCCCGCAACCCCGCATGGCCGCGTTTTTACGAAAACTATGGCGAAGATGCCTATGTGAATGCCGAGATGGGCCGCGAAGCCGTGCTCGGATATCAGGGTGACGACCCCAACCACGTTGACCTCTACCACATTGCCGCCTGCATGAAGCACTATATGGGCTATGGCGTCCCCGTAAGCGGACGCGACCGTACCCCCTCAAGCATCAGTCGTAGCGACCTCCGCGAAAAGCACTTCGCTCCTTATCTCGAGGCCTGCCGCAACGGTGCACTGAGCATCATGGTCAATTCCGGGAATGACAACGGCATGCCGTTCCATGCCAATTACGAACTCCTTACGAAATGGCTGAAGGACGACCTCCAGTGGGACGGCATGATTGTCACCGACTGGGCCGATATCGACAACCTCTACAAGCGCGATTTCGTGGCTGCCGACAAGAAGGAAGCCATCGTCATGGCCATCAATGCCGGAATCGACATGTCGATGGACCCTTACGATGCCAACTTCTGCACCCTGCTCAAGGAGGCTGTGGAGGAGGGACTGGTACCCATGACGCGCATTGACGATGCCGTGGCACGCATCCTCCGTCTGAAATACCGCCTCGGACTCTTCGAACATCCTACATGGGATGCCACGAAATATCCGAAATTCGGCAGCAAGGAGTTCGCCGACGTCAGCCGCCAGGCCGCCGAAGAGAGCATCGTACTGCTGAAGAACGAAGGCGATGTGCTACCCTTGAAGGCCGGACAGCGCATCCTTGTCACCGGACCTAACGCCAATTCACTCCGCTGCCTCAATGGCGGATGGAGCTATACCTGGCAGGGACACCGCACCGACGAACTTGTGGGCAAGGATTACCGGAACATCCTCCAGGCCATGCAGGAGAAGTTCGGAAAGGACCGCGTCAGCTATGTGGCAGGCGTGGAATATCCCGTGGCCGACAACGGCAACACGAAGTGGAATACCGATATGGTCACCGGCATCGACGAGGCTGTTGCCGCCGCCGCCTCTGCCGACGTCATTGTTTGCTGCATCGGCGAGACCAGCTATTGCGAGACTCCCGGCAACCTCTCTGACCTTAACCTTTCGGAAAACCAGAAGCAGCTGGTGCGTGCCCTCGCCGCTACCGGCAAGCCCATCGTGATGGTTCTCAGCGGCGGTCGTCCGCGCATCATTGCCGACGTCGAGCCCCTTGCCGCCGCTGTGGTGGACGCCATGCTCCCCTCGAACTATGGTGGCGAGGCACTTGCCGACCTCCTTGCCGGCGATGCCAACTTCAGCGGCAAACTCCCCTTCACCTATCCCCGCTTCACCAATGCCCTTTCCACCTACGACTACAAGCCCTGCGAGAGCGTAGGCACCATGTCCGGAGCCTACAACTACGATGCCCAGGTCTATGTGCAGTGGCCCTTTGGTGCCGGATTGAGCTATACCACCTACGCCTATTCCAACCTCCGTGTGGAGCAGTCGGAGTTCGCTCCCGGCGGTGTGCTCCGTGTCAGTGTCGATGTCCGCAACACCGGTCGTCGAGCAGGCAAGGAGAGTGTGCTGCTTTTCAGTCACGACATGGTGGCCACCAGCACGCCCGACGTGCGCCGTCTCCGCGATTTTGCCAAGGTGGAACTGCAGCCCGGCGAGACGAAGACCGTCACCTTCGACCTCAAGGCCGACGACCTTGCCTTCGTGGGTTACGACGGCAAGTGGCGCCTTGAGAAGGGCGACTTCCTGCTGATGGCAGGCGACCAGCACCTGACCGTCCGCTGTACCGAGACGAAGGTGTGGGAGACTCCCAACCGGTAAGTCCTACATCATACGCTTTCTTTCTGCTGAGGGCGTAGAATGATATACAGAAAATCCCCCGATGGACCGCATAAGTCCGTCGGGGGATTAATTTGCTTTTGAGATTGCGTCTTTGTGGTTTTACAGGTCCAGACTGTCTTCCCTAAGCAGGAAATCGAAAAGACCTATGGTGAGTATGCCTTGCCACATCTGCGGATTCCTATTACCACTCTGATAAAGCCATTATGAATGTTTTCTACCTGCTGCTTCCGATACCTCTCTCTCTTTATCTCCATGTTCTACATTAAATTTCTGCCAATATTGGCACTTTTTTAATGCAGCGTACACTACTTCTTATAGCTGAAAGTTGTATTTGGGGAAGGCGAGGCCAAGGAGGAAGTAGACGAAGTCAAGGAGGAAGAAGACAAAGTCAAAACGAAGGGTGAAACCCAAGTTATTTTCGGCAATGAGAATCAGATAGTAATGCATCAATTTTTTCTCGATAGCGAGAGATTAAACCTCTACGTTTCATTAAGCGAGAGCAGAGGCTAAGTTTATTTAGTCGAGCCTTAAAAACTTCGCTCATGCGCGCATGTACATGCATTACATGTGACAACCGGCCATTGTCCCTCTGCCGTGAGCCTCATGAGACCCCATCTGAATAGGCACAAAGGAGCCTCATGGCTCTTTTGAGGTTATATGCGGCGGCAGCGAGCATAACGTTGATAGAGTCTCCGAAAAGACCCTTGTAGAAGTTCCGTCCCAGACGATGGTCGCTCTTGCAGTGCCCGATAACCGGTTCTATTCCCGCCCGTTTTCTGAACAGCTCATGCTTCCTCGCTTTCGTATATCGGAGTCAGAGGCTTTCGGAACATCAGGTATCATGACCTTCGTGTCTCCAGACATTCTCCGCCCCCTGTAGCCCCTGTCCCCTGCCAGGATGCGGATAGCCCCTCCGTATAGGCGGTGTGCCTGCTCCATCGCCCTGTCAATCGTGTGACCGTCATACTCATTCCTGAATGACATGGCCCCTATGATGATGCCGTTCCACAGACGGATGATGGAGACCTTGTTGCCGAACTCATATTTCTTGTGCTCCTTGCCCTTGCTGATGCAGAGGACATCCGGCTCATGGAGCGAGTATATCTTGTGACCGTCCAAAAGTCACGGTTTACGAAACTCAGGCAGAGTTCAAGACGCTCGCGGCATCTGCTCTCTGAGGGCAGCTCACGGAGTAGCTCCCTTACCAGCCGTCCCGCTATGGTGCGCATCCTGCGGTCCGCCCTCGCCACCTTCTTCCTGCTGTGTGACTTGCCACGGAAACGTTGTGCCAGCCTCAGGTCCTTTACTTCACGGGCATAGCTCTGGCGCACCTTGATCCCCTCAGCCTTGGCAACCTTGTGGCAATAGCCGATAATCTTGCACAACAGTTTCGAGTCCGTGGGGAACGTGATGTTCTTCTCCTGTACGGTAGAGTCAATGTGCGCAGTCTGCTCCTTGTCGCTCTTGCGTCCACGACCGTCCTTCCCGTCCCTCTTGTCCTCCTCTTCCCTCTTCCTGTCCTCGATGGCAAGATTGATGCGGATGCTCTCCTTGAGGATAAGCTCCATGCCCTCCTCGCCGATGCGGTGACGGAAGTGGACGAGCTCAGACGAGGCGCAGGGTGCGGATATGCTGAAAGCCTCAAGGCCGCAGAAGTACTGATAGTAGGCATTCTCTGCAAACTGAGCCACCACCTGCTCGTCGGACACGTTGCGAAGATGCTTCAGCATAAGCAGGCCTGCCATCAGGCGGATTGGCTTGGGGGACGACCGTTGTCCGCACAGAAGAGGGGAGCGAAGGACTTCTCGAAGAGTGACCAGTCAACACTGTTTGCCAACTTGAACAGAGGATGCTTGGAATCCAGCATGGTTTCCAAGTCCCAGAAAAGCGATGCCTGACGGCTATTGGATGATGGTTTATACATGTCTGATTTGCAGGGTTTTACTATGCAAAGGTACAAAATTTTGCGGATATATGTAAATTTTTAGTACTTATATTATTGATATACAGTTAGTTAACATCTTTTTTTGAGGCTCGACTAACTACTATTTGTCTTTGCGATATAAAATACATAACTGTAATAATCTACTACTAATCTAAAATAAAGCGATTATAAGCTATCCTTTTTCCTGTGTTTGTTTTAA
>SFJN01000159.1 GCA_004555055.1 Bacteroidales bacterium
TGTGCTCTTCCGATCTCATGTTTTGCCGCAAAATCTGTTTTTTTGAGGGCAAAAAACAAATAAAATGCCGTGTTTTAAGCCAAAAACATCGGACTTCTCGGGCACAAACATCCGTACTTTCGATGCAAAACATCGGAACTTTTATCCATAGAAGTCCGATGTTTCTGCTTTTCCGAACGAAAAAAGGCAAAAAGACGCGCAAAAGAGGGCATAAAACCCTATTGCTCTGATTTTGCGATATTTCGAACCGAGGATGGTCCCGGTGGCTTCCGACGGCATTCTCGGGGCATTAAATGCACCATCCTTTACGCATGAGAGAGTGCGAATCCATGCCATCGGAAAATTGCACACCGTGCGCCAAACACGGTCATATCCCCCGAAGCACCGCCGGTAAAGCACGACTTCCAAAGGTCAAAAGAATACTTGCAAGGGCACACTACCTTGGGGAACGATGCGACCCTTGTTGCATGAATGCAAAAACAGTCCCTGCCGTCTGCATCTTCCAATGAAGGAAAGACAAGACGACAGGGACTGCCAGTATTCAATTATGTAAAGGCATGCAGGACCATTCAGGCCCTACATGCCAATGCCATTATTCAAAAGCCAGTTCAAGGCACTGCTTGACGGCCTCCTCCAGACCTGCCACGTCCTTACCGCCGGCAGTGGCAAAGTGGGGAGCACCTCCGCCGCCGCCCTTGATGCAACGTGCGGCCTGCTTGACAAGGTTTCCGGCATGGAGGCCACGTCCGGTAACAAGGTCCTTGGATATCATGACCGTGAGCAGGGGTTTGCCCTCACAACTGGAGCCCAGGACAACAAGGGTGTTCTCGGGGAGTTGGCCGCCAATCTGGAAGGCCAGGTCCTTGACTGCTGCAGGGTCGACAGCCACAGGAAGCACCTTGGCCACCACGCGCACACCATCAGGAGTGAGGTAGGAGTCGGCAACGAGTTTCTCGCGGAACTGTGCCATACGCTCCTTCACCGCCTCTTCTACTTGCTTGCGGAGTCCGGCATTTTCGGCAATGGCCTTCTCCACGGCGGCCTGAACGTCCTTGGCA
The DNA here is from genome assembly GCA_004555055.1 of Bacteroidales bacterium. GTDB lineage: Bacteria > Bacteroidota > Bacteroidia > Bacteroidales > Bacteroidaceae > Alloprevotella. Next base: position 1,059 of record SFJN01000159.1, read on the forward strand.
TTGTTGAAGAAAGCACGGATGCCGGTCAAGGTATCAGAAAGATTGTAGAAGATTTCTTCGGCAGCAGCACCGGTAACGGCTTCGATACGGCGCACTCCAGCGGCCACACTGCTCTCGCTGACGATGTGGAACAGTCCAATCTCGCCGGTAGCATGGGCGTGACATCCGCCGCAGAACTCAACGCTGGGACCGAACTTCACCACGCGGACACGGTCGCCGTACTTCTCGCCGAAGAGGGCGAGGGCGCCAAGCTTGCGGGCTTCGTCGATGGGGAGGTCACGGAAATCACCTATCTCAATGTTCTGACGAATCATGGCATTCACACGGCGTTCCACCTCACGGAGTTCCTCGGAAGTGACCTTCTGGAAATGGCTGAAGTCGAAACGGAGATAGTCGGGGGTAACGAGCGAACCCTTCTGCTCGACATGAGTGCCGAGGACACTGCGCAGGCAATAGTCGAGAAGGTGGGTGGCAGTATGGTTGCGCTGGCTGGAAAGACGACGCTCCGTATCGATGGAAAGACGGAATGATGCGGTGACGTCGGCAGGAAGTTCGGGCAGGATGTGCACGGTAAGGTTGTTCTCGCGCTTGGCATCGATGACCTTATAGACGGCACCTTCGGGGAGGACCGCAAGGGTTCCGGCATCGCCGACCTGTCCGCCCATCTCACCATAGAAGGGAGTAGTGTCGAAGACAACCTGATAGAAGACCTTGCTCTTCTGCTTGATTTCGCGATAACGGAGGATGCGGGTCTCACACTCGTTTTCATCGTATCCGACAAAACGCTGTTCGCCCTCAGCCACACTCACCCAGTCACCGTTCTCTACGGCAGCAGCATTGCGGGCACGCTCCTTCTGCTTCTGCATCTCCACGCCGAAGCCTTCCTCGTCGACCGTAAGGCCATGTTCCGTACAGATGAGCTGCGTAAGGTCGAGGGGGAATCCGTAAGTGTCGAAGAGGGTGAATACCTTTTCGCCTGCCACCACGGTGCGGCCCTCGCGCTGGGTTTCGGCAATGACGCCCTCAAGGAGGCTGATACCGGTGGAAAGGGTGCGGAGGAACGACTCCTCTTCTTCACGGATGACCTTGGTGATGAGTTCCTGCTGGGCGGGAAGTTCGGGATAGAAGCTGCCCATCTCCTGGACAAGAGTGGGAACGAGCTTGCAGATGAAGGCTTCGCGCTGGCCGAGGAAGGTGTAGGCATAGCGGACAGCACGGCGAAGGATGCGGCGGATGACGTAGCCGGCCTTGGCATTCGAGGGAAGTTGGCCGTCGGCAATGGCGAAACTGATGGCACGGAGATGGTCGGCGATGACGCGCATGGCCACATCCACCTTTTCGTCCTTGCCGTAGGTGAAGCCGCTGAGTTCGCCAATCTTGCGGATGTAAGGCTGGAAAACGTCGGTATCGTAGTTCGAGTGCTTGCCCTGCATGACGCGCACAAGACGCTCGAATCCCATACCCGTGTCAATGACCTTTGCAGGCAGGGGTTCGAGCGAGCCGTCGGCCTTGCGGTTGTACTGCATAAATACGAGGTTCCAGATTTCGATAACCTGGGGATTATCCTTGTTCACCAGGTCGGCACCCTTGATGCCTGTAGCCTGGCGTTCCTCTTCGGTACGGCAGTCGATGTGGATTTCGGAACATGGTCCACAGGGACCGGTGTCACCCATTTCCCAGAAATTGTCGTGCTTGTTGCCGTTGATGATATGGTCTGCGGGGAAGAATTTCTCCCAGTATGCAGCGGCCTCGTTGTCGCGCTCCAGTCCTTCTTCCTTCGAACCCTCAAAGACGGTAACATAGAGATGGGTGGGATCGATACGGAGCACGTCGACAAGGAAACGGTAGGCCCATTCAATGGCTTCCTTCTTAAAGTAGTCGCCGAACGACCAGTTGCCAAGCATCTCGAACATGGTGTGGTGATAGGTGTCGTGACCCACTTCCTCAAGGTCGTTGTGCTTGCCGGAAACGCGCAGACACTTCTGGCTGTCGGTCTGACGACGGCATTTGGGTTCGGCATTTCCGAGAATGATGTCCTTGAACTGATTCATTCCGGCATTGGTGAACATAAGCGTAGGGTCGTCCTTGACGACCATCGGGGCAGAAGGTACGATGAGGTGACCCTGCTGCTCGAAAAACTTTACGAACGCTTCGCGGATTTCGTTGGCTGTCATTATACTTGATGATTGCTTATTGTACGTGAAATGAGGATTCCTGCCACCTCCGATTACGGGGGAAATTACCCATGATAAAAGCCTAAAGTGGCTATGGAATAACACATGAAATGCGGACATTATCCACATGAATTGTGCAAAAATACAATAATTGAAGCATACATTCCCCTAAAAAATAATGAAAACCGACAAAAAACAAGGTACTGGATGCCGTAAAATACAAGCAGGGAAAGAAAAACACCTACAAAAAAACTACGGGAAGACAACTTGCCACGGCTATGGTAACCCGCTGATAAAGACAGGGAAAGGAGAAAAGTCCTCATACCCAAAGGGAGCATAAAAGGCGTATGGCACAACCAGTTGCGCGACTTCCGACAGTGTTCCGCATTTTTTTCTTCCCTGCAAAAGCCTCATCTCAAGGATAATGCCTATATTTGCATCCAAACGTTTTCGTTAAGCGAGAGCAGAAGCAATGCCCGCGCATTGATTATGCCGAGCGCAGAAAACGAAGGCGAAGCCAACTTAACCTAAAGTACATATGATACACACAGTAACCGGACATCCCGAAACAGAACTTTGCATCGTGGCACTGATATTGGTCGTGCTGGGCATTGTCATCATCATCGGCAAAGGCGACAAACTGATTGCCGGCTGCAACACCATGAGTAAACGCCGCCGGGGAATGTACCATGTCCGGCGCATCCGCATCGTGGTTGCCGGCATGCTGTGGGTATGTGCTGCCTACATGTTTACGTTGGTATGGTTTGCTGAAAACATGAAGTTTGTGACCACAAGCTCCTTTATCTTCGGCATTGTCATCCTCACCGCCGTTGTGCTCTGCAGCACCTGGGCGAAGAGGAGATGAAAAACCTTCATTTTTTTTGTTACGTTTTTACTTTTGAAGTGTTTCTATTGTTGTAAAGAATCCGGCACAACAGACTGACGGCCGGAAAAGCGAAACGACATCATGAAACACCTTTTTTCCCTTTCCCTACTCCTTTTTTTCTTCCTCTGCAGCGGCAATGCCGACGCAAAATCGCGCCACATATTTGTCCGCACACCTGGCACTCTCCCTGAATTGGTGGGTGAACGGCAGAAAAACAAATTGACCGGTCTTGCTGTCGAAGGTGCCCTCAACGGTACGGACCTCCGTTTCCTGCGCGAAATGGCAGGAAGCGACTTCCGCCAACAACCCACCGAAGGCCGTCTGCGCACGCTCGACCTCAGTCGTGCCACCTTCACGTCCGGCGGCGAAGCCTATATATTTAAAGGCGAAGCCTATATATTTAAAGATGAAAGCCAAAGCATAGAGGGCGGTGCACTGACACTTCCACCATTTGCCTTCCGCAGTTGTAGCCTGGAACAAGTCGTCCTTCCTGAACGTATGGACACCATTGGCATCGGAGCCTTTGAATATTCCGCTCTACGCAGCATCCGTATCCCGGAGCAGTCCGTCGTCATGGGATGGGCGTTCAACCGTTGCGACAACCTCGTACAGGTGGAGTTTCCGCAACATCTGGTAGAGCTGGGGCAGAACTGTTTTCGCGACTGCGGCAACCTGCGCACACTCCAAATGCATGATGTGGAATTTCTGCCCTATCATGTCTTCGAAAATGTAACGGGACTCGAGGAAATCATCATCGACGGCACACTCTGTCACGTGGACGGATGGTTTTGCAACTCCTGTCCCAGGCTTCGTCGCATTGTATTCAGCGGCATAGTGCTCACCACAGGCGGACAGCCCATTGCCTCCAACTGTCCGTCGCTCGCCGACATCACCTTCTCCGGCATATGCATGCCCACAAATTTCGGTTCCGTAGAGGACTGCCCGCTTATGCAACGTTGCAACGTAACGGGCTATGTGATGCATAGTGCCGACGAGGCTTTCATTCCCTACTGCAATTCCATCTCGAACCTCACCCCCGAGCGTTTGCAGGCACTGCAGCAGCACATGACCCGATATTTCGACAATCCTTCTCCCAAGAGCCGGTGGATACCGTATATGCAACAGGCAAACGGGAACATTGCCTACAACCTGGCATGCATCATGGCCCTGAAGAATAGGAAGGAAGAGGCTCTGCAAATGCTTGGAAAGGCTGTAACACACGGTTACCCGAACTACAAACATGCCCAAACCGATGCAGACCTGAACTGCCTGCACGGCAACGCCGAATTTGAGCGGATTGTACGGCAGATGCAGGAGATATGGAATCAAGAATACAACTACCTGAACGTGCTGAAAAATGCACCGCACTATGCTGCACAGCCTGCCGGCGATGCACCGGCATTCACCTATGCTCCCCCCTCAGACCCCGACTTGCAGCGCGTTCGCGACTTCTTCCCCTTGGACAGCATTGCCGGAAACGGCGACGAGATTTCACGCATGAAGCGCATCATGTATTGGCTGCACGATGAGATACCGCACGACGGCTCGGGCGGTTTTCCACAGCACACACCGCGCAATGCCATCGACCTCTACAAAGCCTGCAAGGAACAGCATCGCGGACTCAACTGCCGCGGACTTGCCCTTGTGCTTTCCGAACTGTACCTGGCCATGGGATGGCCTTCGAGGGCACTCACCTGCCAACCGAAGAAATACAGTTCGGACCCCGACTGCCACGTCATCAACATGGTTTGGAGCCGCGACCTGCAGAAATGGGTCTGGATGGACCCCTCGTTTGCCGCCTTCGTCACGGACGAGAACGGACTGCTGCTACATCCCGGCGAAGTGCGCCAACGTCTGATTGACGGCCGGCCACTGGTGTTGAACGAGGATGCGAACTGGAACCACAAAAGCAAACAAACCAAGGAAGATTATCCAAACCAAGGAAGATTATCTGGAGACGTACATGGCCAAGAATCTCTATTACCTCAGCGCATACCTGCACAATGGCTTTGGTGTGGAGTCTCCGGACGTCAACCACGAGGGCTATTACACGTTGTCCCCCGAAGGCTGCGATGCCCCGAACCATCCGGCTCTGACCGACGAACAATGGTTCTGGCAGGCTCCTGCAGAATAACAGGGAAAGAGCACAAAACTTTTGCCCGTACATATAGATTCAAGGCGGACAGGAAGTTCCGCCTTCATCCATAAGACATTATCTCATGCAATTCCCTTTCCTTTCCTTTTCCCTCCACATGGTCCTGCTCTTTGCCGCCAGCCTGATGCTTCCGGCAAGGGCTGGAGCGCACTCCGTTCCGGACGGTGGACTACACTTCAAAGTGCAGGCTCCCGGCACTCTCGCCGCACTGGTAGGCGATGACCGGAAAAACACACTGACGGACATCACCGTCGAAGGGGCGCTGAACGGCTCCGACCTCCGCTTCCTGCGCGAAATGGCGGGTAGCGACTGCCACCAGCAGCCCACCGAAGGCCGTCTGCAAAGACTCGACCTCAGCCGCGCCACCTTCATCCCTGGCGGTGAACCCTACATAAACAAGGATGAATGGCATAAGGTGCAGGGGGGGAGACTGACCCTTCCTCCCTTTGCCTTCCGGAACTGCCGGCTGGAACAGGTGGTATTGCCCGAACGTATGGACACCATCGGCGTTGGGGCCTTTGAACGTTCCACCCTGCGCAGCATCCGTATCCCGGAGCAGTCCGTCGTCATGGAATGGGCATTCAACCGCTGCGACAGTCTCGTGGAGGTGGAGTTTCCGCAGCATATGGTGGAATTGGGGCAAAACTGTTTCCGCGACTGCGGCAGTCTGCGCAGCATCCGCATACACAGTGTGCAGTTCCTGCCGTATCTTGCATTCCAAAATGTGACAGGACTGGAGGAAGTCGTCATCGATGGAACGCTCTGGCATGCGGACGGATGGATATGCGATGCCTGTCCGAACCTGAAACGCATCACATTCAGCGGAACGGTGTTTACCACAGGCGGACCGCCTATCGCCTCCAACTGTCCTAAACTCCAGGACATCACGTTCTCCGGATTCTGCCTCCCGATGCGCTATGGCAGCGTAGAGAACTGTCCGATGGTTGGCAAATGTCACGTTTCAGGCTGTGTCTTGGAATCAGGGAACCACGATTTCATACCCTTTGCGAACGATGTGTCCGACATCAGCGAACTCTTGCTCCGACGTGCTACAGATGCCGTCCGCGCCATGAAAGACCAGGAGAAACTCTCGAAATACGCCATCCGCAAAATTCCGGTCATCCGCACCATGGCCTCCACCCTGGCCAAACGCGGCATGAAAGAAGAGGCCTTGCAAATGTTGGACTTGCTCTACGAAATCGGCTTCCCTTATTATGAACAAATTGCCTCCGATACGGCTTTCACCTGCCTGCAAACAGAACCCGCCTTTGTGCAACTGATGGAAAAGATGCAGAAAAACTCTGACTTCCTGCAAATAATCCGGCAATCTCCTCCTTACGATACGGGGGCGGCATACCGCCAGTCCGCACCGGTTCCCCGACTCACCTACGCCACGTCGGACGACAGCATGCTCCAGCGTATCCGCAATTATTTCCAGACTGACTACATTGCCGGCTCCGGCACTGAGATTGAAAGGCTGAAAAACGTCATGTTCTGGGTACACAACCGCATACGGCATAGGGGCAATTTCATTCCACAGACGCGCCGCACGGCCATTGACCTTGTGGAGGGTTGCTGGCAGACGGGACACGACGGCATGAATGCCCGGGGACAGGCCATTGTGCTCGCCGAAATCTACCAGGCACTGGGGTGGCCCGCACGGTTCATCACCTGCCAATCGTTTTTCTATGCCGACGACAGCGATGCCACAGTGGTCACCGCAGTCTGGAGTTTTTCCCTGAAGAAATGGGTGATGATGGACGCCAGCATGGCGGCATATGTGACCGACGAAGACGGACTGCTGCTACACCCCGGAGAAATACGCCAGAGAATGAAGGACGGACGGCCGCTCCTGCTGAACGAGGAGGCGAACTGGAACAACCAGAAGACCGTAACGAAGGAGCAGTATCTGGACAATTACATGGCAAAAAACCTCTACTATATGAGCGGATACCTGAAGAACACTCCCGGCATAGAGTCAGAGCAGAATGTAGCATACTACACTTTGGTGCCTCAGGGCGAGAAAGTGAAAATCGGAATTTCGACCTATGACGACGCTTGGTTTTGGCAAAGTCCGTTTTGAACGGGAGTGTGCCCATATCCGCCCTCGTCTGGTTGTCGCGGCATCGGCATTGCTCCCCACCACAGAGGATGCGGAGGATGCCGTGCAGGACACGCTGCTGAAACTGTGGACCGTCAGGGAACGCATTGCCGACAAGACGCATTTCAGGAACCTTGCCTTCAGCGTCGTCCGGAACGTCTGTCTGAACATGCTACGCAGCATGGCGGTGCGCAGGGCGGAAAGCCTCTCTGACGCCATGCACATATGTAGCCCGGAAAATCCGCACAGCACGATGGAACGGCAAGAACAGACGCTGCAGGCACACCACGTTTGGATGGACCTCCCGCAACGGCACCGAATCATCATCCACATGAAAGAGGTGGAAGGACTTTCGACCGAAGAGATTGCCAGACTGCTGGGCACCACGAGAGAAAATGTCCGCACCCGACTGTCAAGGGCAAGAAAGGAGATGCTGGCACGCTGGGAGATGCATGAAACATCCTGAACAACCTGTCACAAGAAACGAGTAGGAAACAACTATGAAAAGGGAACAGATAGCACAACTCTTGCAACACTATATGGAGGGAGAGACCACAGCTGAAGAAGAAAAATGGCTGCGGCAATACTTCAGCACCGGAAACTACGATGCTGAATTTGCAGCATATGCCCCTCTGTTTGAAATGATTCATGCGGAAAAGACTGCATTGGAAGACGAAGAATGCGACGAAATCCTGTCGCTCTGTACGGCATCGCACCACTCTACCCGCATCGTGCCCAAATGGTGGAGTTATGCTGCAGTGTGGCTTTTAGGCATCTTTCTGGGCGGTGGCAGCGTATGGCTGGCATACAGGCACTCCTCAATGCCCGATGTGGCAGAGGCATATGAGGCAGTTTCTGCACCGAATGTCTTGGCGGTGGCCGACACGGTGTATCATGAGCATATCGTCACCCGACACGATACCATATACATCATCAAGGAGAGGACCGTCGCCTGTCCGCAACCTGCTACAGTTGCAGAGACACACAGTGCCGGAGGGACTGGCACGAGAGAGAGAAAGGAAGAAACAGAGCAGGACCTTCGCCCGGCATTGCCCGATGTGACTTGGGAAGAAACCCGAAACCTGGCAAGCCTGGTAGTTAGATAAAGTGGCTGGCCGCCCAACTGGCTACAGGGGAGGGGAGCAGTTACAGCACAATGCCGACATCGGAAATGGTGTAAAGGGGGCAGAAACGAATTTGGCGTTGTTTTTTTGATTATTTGTCTTTTATATCCTTTGGAGAAACTGTGTTTTTCCAAAGCGCAACCTTTATGTCTTCTTTTTTCCCTGATTACAATCTAAACAGAAGTAGAAATATATTATAATATAGCAGTACTGCAAATCCTTTACGGATAAGTTTAATTAACAATTAAAAACTCAACAAATGATTAAAACAAAAAAAAATCTGTTGGCTTCATTGAGTCTGGATATTCCTGCTCTTGAAGTAAGTCAAGAAGGTCAGCTGCGAGGCGGCTTCAATGCATTCGGTGTTGATTCAACCGAGGATGTTATTAACAATGACA
>SFJN01000160.1 GCA_004555055.1 Bacteroidales bacterium
GGTGATACTGATGAAATACGGAAGTCCCAATGCGGCATAGGGGGCAATGGTGTATGCACAAAGCCCCCCCCATCTCGTCTGACCATACAAAGACACAACTAAACTATCCCCAAAAAACAATATCCAATCATTCATTAAAACGAACAAATTATGAAGAATCTTTTCTTTTCGTTTGTTGCAGTTGTAGTGGCTTTCTTCGCTTCGATGAGCGCTTCGGCTTTCGAAATTGCCGTCACCCCCTCTCCCGGACAGGCGGAAAGCATCGGCGCACTCAGCTTTGTGAATGCCGAAGACGGCGGTCCCATCTGCCTCAACTACGACTACAGTAAGGCTGTAACCCTTTCGCTCGAGGGTGAAGGGGTGGTAAGGACCTTCGATTGCAACGCCTTCGATGTGATCAGCACGGGAAATTATCCCAACTGGACGCCTGTAGAATGGTATGTCTACAATTTCGGAGAGGGTGTCACCAAACCCGGAAGCTACACGCTGACTGTTCCCGCCGGCTTCTTCAGCGACTGCAATGGCAGCAGCAACAGCGAGGTCGAGTACCACTACACCATTGCCGCAGGTACCGCGCTCGACGTGACCCCTACGCCCGGTGAGGTGGAAAGCCTCAAGGACTTCCGCATCTCCAATGCCGCAGGACTTGTGCTTGCCGAGGGCTGCAAGGTCAGACTCCTTGACATGCTTGGTGCTACAGTGGTGGAATTCGCAGGCTCCGATATGGAAGCCGATTGGGGTGCCCACCAGAGTCTGCCCGATGCCTGGACATTCAGCATCGACGAAACCTTCGTCGCTCCCGGCACGTACACCCTCGTGGCTGCCGAAGGTGCGTTCCTCATCGGCGAAAACCAGCTCCCCAGCGAGGCCCTCAACGTGGAATACACCATCCCCGGCGAACCCGTGGTCAACGACATTGCGTTGGCACAGAAACTCGCTGCATCGTACACGGCTACGCAACATGGCGAATCGTGCAACAACGATTCGTACGAACTCCTGCCCTACGAAAGGTCGTACAAGGCAGAAATTTCGGCCGACGGCGAATATATCTATATCACCAACCTCTGCGACTTCGGCAGCCAGTTTTTCATTTACGGTGTGGTAAACGGTGCATCGCGCAAGGTTTACTTCAGCCAGCAGAGCCTCTTCCTCGGTTGGAACAGAGTAATCGTCAAGGGTGCCGAAGATGCGTCATTTACCGCCACCATCAGCGATGACTTCCAGACGCTGACCTTCGACGATTTCAACATCATGTTCGGCGAGGACCTTTACGAAAGCGTCAAGTCGCTTGTCCTCACACGTATGCCGGATCCCGTGGTAGAATGGACCGTCAGCGGAACTACACACTGGACAACCGATGCCGGCAACACCTCGGCTTATGTGGCGGACAATGCCAACATCACCCTTACCAAGTTCGTCCAGGGCGAAGATGTCCACTACGAGCTTACCTGCTTCGGCGGCACCTACGATTACCCCACGCTCGTGAAGTTCAACGTGAACGAGGACGGTACCCTCAACTTCCTCAATCCCACCTATAGTACGATGTTCTACGACTGCGTGAATTATTACGATGACTCCGTAGCTGTATACCCCTATGACGAAGAGGGCAATCCCGCATCGGGAATCGAGGGCGATGCCAATGGCGGAAAGCTTTCCGTACGCTATGAATACTATGCACAGTATTGGAATTCCGTACCTGACGAGAACGGCAGCATCACCTTCAAGTGGGGCGACTACAATGTGCCTGAAATTGAGTTCACCACCGATCCCGAAGACGGTAGCGTAGTGAAGAGCTTCAACCGCATTGTCTATACTTTCACAAACGCAACAGTTGCCGACTGCAACTTCAACGGTTACAAGGTGACCATCGTTGACGAAGAGGGCAATGTAGCCAGCGACAACGTCGGTCTTGCATGGGGTGCCGGATTGAACCAGCTTGCCGTAAACTGCAATACCGTTTCCAAGCCCGGTACCTACACCATTACCATCCGCAAGGGTTCTGTAATCCTCGATGGCAAGAAGGTAGACCAGGATATCGTCATCACCCTCACCATCGCCGCAGCATGGGACGGCACAGTCGTCCTGCCCGAAAGCGTAACTACCGTGGACGACCTGCTCAATGTGCCTGTCGACTTCCTCTATGCCGGCGATGTTGAGGTTTCCGGCTTTGGCGTCCTCGGTGCGGTATTCGATACCGACGGTGATGTCTACGCCCTCCTCTTCACCGATGGTGTAAATGACTTTGCAGGAAGTGTGGATACCGAAGGTGAGGTTGCCAACGTACACTTCGCAAAGATGTCCGACCTTAAGGCCTCCATCGGCAGCGCAGCAGATGCCTATGCACAGCGCATCGGCGGATTCGTACAGCCCGAAATCGGAAAGGCAACACTTTACATCTGTCCCAAGAGCTTCGTTGTCGACGGTAAGGTTTATGCCGAAAGCATCTGCAAGACCTATACTGTTGCAGGCTCCGGCCAGGCTACCGGCATCGATGGCATCACCACCGATTCTGAGGCTACCTACTACGACTTCCTCGGCCGTCGAACTGCAGCACCTGGAAAGGGTCTCGTAATTAAGAATGGTGTGAAGGTTGCAAAGTAAAGACCTTCCCAAGCGTTAAAGGGCCTTGCCAAAGCAAGGCTGAATAAAATCCACTGGCGCGTCTCCTTGTTATCATACAAGGCAGACGCGCTTTTTTGTAAGGTCATGGACCAAACCGGAGTTTTGCCCTCCACGCATAGAGTAGGGAGACAATAAGGATGGAGGCTATATCAAGCTGGCAAAACATGCGCATGAGAACCATCTGTTGCTGATAGTTTGCTTATTTTTCATCAAAACATGACACATTTTGTCATATTTTGGCGAAAATTTTCGTTTTTATTGGCACTTTTCCGAAAACTTACTTAAATTTGCCACATAGAAAAGCAGACTACTTTATATTTCTCCCCTCTTACGTTTCAAGACCCTCTATGGGTGATTAGTGAAAATCTATTACATCTATACTATTTTCTACCTAAAAACACAGGCAATATGAAAAAGTCATTTCTTTCATTTGTGGCTGTCATCGTGGGCTTCTTCGTTTCGTTGGAGCTTTCTGCATTCAAACTGACAGTTTCTCCGGAACCCGGTGAAGTGGAAAGTCTGTCGTCCCTTACGTTTTACAACGAAACGTCAGGCAAGCAACTTTACGACAGTGGCAATTATGCTAAACTCATTACCGTCTGCAAGGAAGACGGCACAGAATTGAAGAGTTTTCATTTCGGAAACTTCGTGGCTGGCGACGGCTTCCTTTACAGAACCCTCACCGAAGAGGCTTTCGGCGACCCCATCACCGAGGCGGGCACCTACTATGTAAAGGTACCTGCAGGTTTCTTCAACCAAAACTTCCTTGGTACTTATCAATGCGAAGAGCAGACCTTCACCTACACCGTTACCGGTAATGGTGGCGGAGGCGGAGGGACTGTGGACCCCAATCCCGAACCTGGAGGCTCCAACCTTACCGCTGCCGAGATTGCCGCGAAACTTGTCGGCGACTACATCACCAAGCGTTCCGGCGAAACCCGCATCAGTGCCGGCAACTACGAAGCTTATTCCAAGGAATACGAAAACTCCATCATAGCCGAAGGCGACGACATCATCATCATCAATGCCGATGGCAACGGAAACAACTTCCGCGGTATCATCGACCCCGAAAAGATGACCGTCTACTTCGACCGTCCAAACATGTCCTACTGGTGGACCGGAAACTCCTCGCAGGACTACAGCACCGGCTTCTATGCCGAGATTGGCGAGGACTTCAACAGCCTCACCTTCGAAGAGTGGCACAAGGTATACAACAATACCAATTGGGAAAGCTCCACCTCGCACGTCATGACCAAACTTGCCGAACGCGTCCTCGTATGGGAGGTGGAAGGCGACATTAACTGGACGCTTGCCGATGGCACACCATCTTACTACATCTCTGACCTTGAGGGCGTAAAACTCGCCAAATACACACGCGGTGACGAGGTTTCATACAAACTCGAAAAACTCGGTGGTGCGTATTACAATGCCCCCTCCATGGAATTCAAGGTAGTTGACGGTAAGATTGCACCCACAAACTGGGGTGAATACCAGCGCTATCTCTACGTACAGAGCAGCTTCGACATGGTAAAACCCCTGGTGGAGAACTCATCCTTTAATGGCGACGAGAAGGGCGGTAAGTTCACCTTCGCCTACGACCACTACGATGCCTATTACAGCAGTTATCCCGACGAGAGCGGCACCATGACTTTCATTTGGGGTAATGGACCCGTCCTTACCGCTGCTGAGATTGCCCAAAAACTCGTCGGTGACTATGTCACCAAACGTTCCGGTGAAACACGCATCAGCGCTGGCAACTACCAAGCATATACGAAGGAATACGAAAACTCCATCATAGCCGAAGGCGACGACATCATCATCATCAATGCCGACGGCAACGGAAACAACTTCCGCGGTATCATCGACCCCGAAAAGATGACCGTTTACTTCGACCGTCCAAACATCTCCTACTACTGGACCGGCAACTCCTCGCAGGACTACAGCACCGGCTTCTATGCCGAGATTGCCGAGGACTTCAACAGCCTCACCTTCGAAGAGTGGCACAAGGTTTACAACAACGCCAATTGGGAAAGCTCCACCTCGCACGTCATGACCAAACTTGCCGAACTCGTGCTTGAATGGGAGACTGAAGGCAACATCGCCTGGACCGGTGCCGACGGCAAATCGTCCTGGTATGTCTCTGACCTCCAGGGTGTGAAGTTTGCCAAGTACACACGCGGCGACGAGGTTTCATACAAACTCGAAAAACTCGGTGGTTCGTATTACAACGCCCCCTCCATGGAATTCAAGGTTGTTGACGGAAAGTTAGTACCCACAAACTGGGGTGGCTACCAGCGTTACCTCTACGTCGAGAACGGTTACGACATGCTTAAGCCACAGGTGGAAAATTCCACCATTGAAGGTGATGCCGAGGGTGGTATGTTCTCCTTCGCCTACGACTATTACACATACTATTACAGCACTTACCCCGACGAGAGCGGAACGATGACCTTCACATGGGGAACGTACATCAAGGAACCCGAAGTGGAGCCCTTCCTCCCCGAGTATGTCTCAGACCCCGCTGAAGGCAGCGTACTCAATACGCAACTCGTCAACGACATCAGCATTGAGTTCCCCGGATATGTGGATATCTACTACGGCTATGGCTCCAAGATTGAGGTGAAGGACGCCGAGGGCAATGACCTCTATACCAATGCCTATTTCGAATTCCGAGACTACAACTACAGCAAGCTCTACATCACCAACCTCGGACTCGTCGATCCCGGTACCTACACCGTCGTCGTTAAGGGAGGCTCGCTATTTGTAACCTCCGACTGGAGCAGTTACCAGAACATCACGGAAGACATTGCTGTCACCTTCACCATCGAGCACGAATGGGACGGCAGCGTAGTGCTCCCCGACTATGTAACAACAACAGACGAGCTCCTCGAACTCCCTGTAACCTTCCCCGATGCCCGTGAGGTTGCCGTGACCAACTTTGGAGCCCTCGGTGCCATATTTGACGAAACCGGCAGCATCTTCGCACTGCTCTTCCCCGAAGCAAATGCCGGTGGAGTGGAGGTTGACGGCGCCACTGCCAATGTACGCTTCGAAAAGATGAGCACCCTCCGCGCCCAAAATGCCACACTTGCAGAAAGCCTGGCACAGCGCATTGGAGGCTTCGTAGAGCCTGAGACTGGAGTGGCAACCGTATTCATCTGCCCCAAATCGTTCAAGGTCAACGGAACACTGTATACAGAGGCCATTACCAAAACCTACGAAGTAGCAGGTAGCGGTCTGAGCACTGGCATTGAAGCTGTTGAGAACGGCGACGACAATGCGGCCATCTACAATCTCCATGGTCGTAGAATCACTTCTGCTACTAAGGGCATCGTCATCCGCAACGGTGTGAAAGAGATAAAGTAAAGCAACTTGATAATAGGACAGGGACCACAGTGCAATAAACACTCGGCCTTTTCCCCCCAAAT